>DOCA01000083.1 GCA_003503995.1 Holosporales bacterium | reverse complement strand
GGATTTGAACCTACGACCTTCAGGTTATGAGCCTGACGAGCTACCAGACTGCTCCACCCCGCGCCAAGGAATAATGCTTTATAACCCAATGGTTTTTGTATTGCAAGATGTATTTCTATTTTTTAAAAAATTAAGAAAAAAGAATCTGAATCGGAGCCGGGTTTTCCTCACGAGTTTCGAGCCACGGGCTATGTTTTTCCATGATTTTTTCAAACAAAGAGTGCTGCATAAAAAAATCCATCCACTTTAAAAGAGCCGGTAAGTTAATATCTTGATCAAACCACCCTCGATCAACAACACGAAATTGGCGCACAAAAGGAAAAGTAAGAACATCGGCAAGACAAAGAGTACCTCCACATAAAAATGTCTTTCTTTGCAAGTGAGCCTCTAATTTTTCAAGGAAACAAACGCCCTGCTCTCGGTATTCCAAGCCATCAGGAAGATCATATCGATCAGGGTATTTATAACGATTTATAATTGGAATAAACACACGGTGCATCTCATCAAAGAGTCTCCGTCCCTCTCCAATCCACAGTGTCTTCTCACTTTTTCCAAAGGCCCATTCTGCAATCTCAAGGCTTTCCTCTATGACGTGTCCCTCCGGTAGCTGCAAGACAGGCACTGTACCTTTGGGGGATATCTCTAACATTTCAGAAGGTTTATCTTGCAGTAAAATCTCACGGAGTTCATAATTTTGGCCTGAAAAAGCCAATGCCAAACGAGCCCTCATAGCATAAGGACACCGCCTGAAAGAATAAAGAATAGGCAGAGAAAGAGACGTGGAAGATTGCATGTTTTTTAGCCCTGTACCTATCATTCAATTTCAAATTCTAATTTCCAAACACAAATGAAAATAATCAAAATCTATATTATTATATTTTCAGAGCGAATGACAACGTCTAGACTTTTTAGAAGAAGGCTGTCTTAGCGCGCGATGTGTTTTTCGCCCCGCTCCTTTGCTAACTTCATTTGGTATTGACGGTCTGCAAAACGCTTTTTTTGATCATCGGTTGTTTTATCAAAACACTTTGGACAACACACGCCCAACATATATTTTTCGGAGGCTTTTCCCTCTTCAGTAATAGGATGACGACACCCATAACACTGGTCGTATTCACCAACTTCAAGGCCATGGGTCACACCTACTCGCCCATCAAAAACAAAGCAATCCCCTTCCCAGAGACTTTCTTCCAGTGGTACTTCTTCCAAGTATTTTAGAATGCCTCCTTTGAGGTGATAAACTTCTTCAAATCCTTCATCCAACATATAGGCCGACGCTTTTTCACAACGAATACCGCCAGTGCAAAACATAGCTACTTTCTTGTGCTTTTTGGGATCAAGATTCTTTTTAATATAATCTGGGAATTCGCGGAAAGTTTCCGTTTGAGGGTCATGGGCCCCTTTGAAGGTACCAATTTCATATTCATAATCATTGCGTGTATCGACAACAATGGTCTCGGGATCTGAAATAATATCGTTCCAATCCTGCGGAGTTACATAGGTACCCACAACGCGATTAGGATCAACCGTTGGCACACCCAAAGTCACAATCTCCTTTTTCAAACGCACTTTCATGCGGTAAAAAGGATTTTCTTCACAGTAAGATTCTTTCCAGTCCAAGTCGGCTAAACGCTCGTCGGAGCGCAAATAAGAAAGAATAATATCAATATTCCCGCGAGAGCCTGCGATGGTGCCATTAATACCCTCATGTGCCAAAAGCAACGTTCCTTTTGTTCCAGCTTCTTGACATTTTTCAAGCAAGCGCGGTTGAATTTCCTTAAAATCTTTAAGGGAAACAAATTTATAAAGGGCAGCCACAACGATTTCAGAGGACATCTTTCACTCCTTTGGTAAAAACTATATTCCATATAACACCCTCTTTTTAGCAAAATTCCCTGCCCATTGCACGCTTTTTCCTGTAAGATTAGTAATAAGCCCCTCAAGTAACTTTATTTAATCTTGACTATTTTGCTCGGATTACTATACTGCTGCTAAATAGAGGTGTATTTTTTCCATGAAACTCAGCACAAAAGCTCGATATGCCGTCATTGCTCTTGTTGACCTTGCTCAGCACGACAAGAGAGCTGATGGCAAAATAAAGCCGAGCTCTTTGCTGGATATCTCTCAGCGCCAAAGCCTCTCCCAACAATATCTTGAGCAACTCTTTAGCAAGCTACGACGTGCTGGCATTGTTGAAAGCATGCGGGGCCAAAGCGGTGGTTATTTTCTATCTATTTCGCCAAGTGAGCTTTCTATCTCACAAATTGTGAATGCCGTGGATGAACCTATTAAATCAACAAAATGTGATCCTGCTTCAGACCTTGGCTGCCAAGGAAAGCAATCCAAATGCCTTGCACACTCTTTGTGGATGGGATTAGAAAACAGCATCCATTCTTATCTTGCCTCTATCACCTTAAACGACGTAATCACTCAACGTCCTATGCCCCTCGCTGTCATGACAAGACCCCTTGATATCAACGAACAGGAAGGAACCATAAGACATGCCTCTTAAAGATACTCCCCTCTTTTTTGATTATAATGCAACGGCGCCTTTACACCCCGAAGCAAAGCAAGCTCTCTTAGACGTCCTAGATGACTGTGGCAATGCGGCATCCCCCCATGTTTTTGGCCGCCATATGCGTCAAAAACTCGAAGAAGCAAGGCAGACGCTTGCCCAAACTCTTGGTGCTTCCTTTCCCGATGAAATTGTTTTTAACAGTGGCGGAACCGAAGGCAACAATACTGTTTTAAAAACCTTTGAGAACCAAGGGGCTGCTATTTTAGTTTCTGCCGTTGAGCATGCTTGCGTTAGAACCATTTGCAAAAAAGCACAACAAATTCCCGTAGATCAAAATGGCATTGTTGACCTCCATTGGCTCGAAGAAACCCTTTCCCAATGTGATCAAAGCCGCCCCATTCTTGTTTCTGTGATGTTGGTTAATAATGAAACAGGCGTCATTCAGCCTCTTCAAGAAATCATCACGATTGCGAAAAAATATAACGCTTATGTCCATAGCGATGCTGTTCAAGCTCTTGGCCGTATTCCCGTCACCCTTGACCTCTATCCCGTGGATTACATGACTTTCTCTGGTCATAAAATTGGAGGGTGTACTGGTTTTGGCGCTCTTTATGTGAAAGCAAAAGCCCCCTATACGTCTCTCATTTTAGGCGGGGGCCAAGAAAAAGAAAAACGTTCTGGTACTTCCAATACCTTTGGCGCTGTTGCCTTTGGTGCGGCTCTTAAGGCTGCCCAAGAGCAAAGCTGGAGTAGCGTTGAAAGACTCCGCAATAATCTTGAAAAAAGCCTCTTAGATTTTTGTCCTACGGCTATGATCTGGGCACAAAAGTCTCCCCGTGTTGCTAATACCCTCTCTATTCGGATGCCTGGTGTCCCTAATATGACTCAACTGATGGCCTTTGACATTGAAGGTATTGCTGTGAGCGCTGGTTCGGCTTGTTCTTCAGGGAAAGTATCCCCCTCACCTGTTTTAACAGCCATGAGAGTCGTCCCCACACAAGCCCTTGAAACCATCCGCGTTTCCATGGGCCCGACGACAACACAAAAAGACATCAATCGCTTTTTTAACGCTTGGAAAAGCATTTATGATCGTGCAAAAAAAACAGCAGAACCTTTGCCTTCCGCTTTAAACTTACCCCCTAAAAAAAGAGCTTAATACCCATGACAGACATGACTCAAAACAATCCTATGATTTATTTAGATTACCAAGCCACAACGCCTTGTGATCCGCGTGTTGTTGAAAAAATGACACCTTATTTCACAGAACATTATGGCAACCCTCATTCACGAAACCATGCCATTGGTTGGACCGCAGAAAAAGCCTGTGAAGATGCCAGAACGCAAGTAGCCGATCTGATTTCGGCCAATCCCAAAGAAATCGTTTTCACCTCGGGTGCAACGGAATCCAATAACTTGGCTTTAAAGGGGGTCATGGATTTTTATGGTGATGAAAAAAATCACATTATCACCTGTGTAACAGAGCACAAATGTATTCTTGATACGTGCCGTCACCTAGAGACCAAAGGCTTTACAGTCACTTATCTTCCCGTCCAACAAAATGGCCTCATCGATTTAAAAGATCTTGAAAATGCCATTACGGACAAGACAGCTCTTGTTTCTATTATGGCTATTAACAATGAAATTGGTGTTATCCAACCCTTAAAAAAGATTGGCGAGCTTTGCCGCAACAAAGGCGTCTTTTTTCACACTGATGCTGCCCAAGCAGCTGGCAAGATTGAGATCGACGTCAATGAAATGAACATTGATCTTTTAAGTATCTCGAGCCATAAACTCTATGGCCCCAAAGGTGTTGGGGCTCTTTATGTACGCCGTAAACCTCGCGTGCGAGTTATTGCTCAAATGAATGGCGGTGGTCAAGAGCGCGGCATGCGTTCTGGTACCCTCTCACCAGCCCTTTGTGCAGGATTCGGAGAAGCCTGTGCCATCGCAAAAAAAGAGATGGAATGGGATAACCAAAAACTCAAAGGTTTCTGGAACCAGATGTATACGACTCTTACAAAAGAACTCCCCGATGTTTATTTAAACGGAGACAAAGAGCAGCGTTTTTACGGCAATCTAAATCTAAGCTTTGCCTATGTTGAAGGAGAAAGCCTTTTAGGACATCTCAGCAATATTGCGCTATCTTCAGGATCGGCTTGTACGTCTGCATCCCTTGAACCCTCTTACGTCTTAAGAGCGCTTGGCGTGAGCGTTGAGCTTGCTCACACGTCTTTGCGTATTGGGTTTGGCCGTTTTACAACACAAGAAGAAGTAACCTATACAACACAAAAAATTATTGAAGCTGTGAATCGCTTACGTGAACTCAGTCCTCTTTGGGAAATGGTTCAAGAAGGCATTGATATAACAAAAATACAGTGGGCTGGCCACTAAGCCTCTCTCTGTTCTAAAAAAGACATTAAATAAGGACCATAGATATGGCATACGATAAAAAAGTAATTGATCATTTCGAGAACCCTCGCAACGTTGGGTCCCTTGACAAAGAAAGCGACACTGTTGGTACGGGTCTTGTTGGCGCTCCTGCTTGCGGCGACGTGATGAAACTACAAATTCAAGTTAGTGATGATGGGATCATTGAGGAAGCGAAATTCAAAACCTTTGGTTGCTTGTCTGCCATTGCCTCTAGCTCCCTTGTAACCGAGTGGATCAAAGGTAAAAGCCTTGATGAAGCCGCAACTCTTAAAAATTCTGATATTGCAGAAGAACTCTGCTTGCCGCCCGTAAAAATCCACTGCTCTGTTTTAGCGGAAGATGCCATTCGAGAAGCCATTGAAGATTATAAGGCAAAGCAACAAAAAAAGGATCCTGAGCAAGCTGCTTAAAGAGTAAAAACATGACGCAAATGACTTCAAAACCCCCTGCAAAAACCAAAGCCATTTTTACAGTGACCGAGGCTGCAGGTAACCAGATTAAAACCCTTCTTGACGGGCGCGGGAAACCTTCCCTCGGCATCCGAATTGGCGTGCGCCAACGAGGCTGTTCTGGAAATTCTTATACCCTTGAATATGCCGACGAAGTGAACCCTTTGGACGAAATTGTTGAAGTCGGAAACCTTCGTGTCTTTATTGACCCCAAAGCTGTCCTGTTCGTCATTGGAACAGAAATGGACTACACAGAAGACAAACTGGAATCTGGTTTTAGTTTTATGAATCCCAATGAAAAAGGCCGTTGTGGTTGCGGAGAATCGTTCCATGTTTAAAGATAAAAATCATTTTGAACTTTTTGACTTGAGGCCCTCTTTTCAAGTTGCCCATGATTACCTTGAGGATGTTTACCGAAAACTTAACCAGCAATTTCATCCAGATCGTGTTGCCCAAGGAAGTTCTCGAGAAAAGCTAGATGCAACTCTTCTCACAGCTCAAATTAATGAGGCTTATGAGACGCTCAAAGATCCTCTAAAACGAGGACATTACCTGTTAAAACACTTTGACCCCAGCAATGATGACCATCCAGATCACACCATAAAAGATCCTGATCTTTTACTTGAAGCGCTAGAACAGCAAGAAGCACTATCCTTAGCTAAAACGACCCAAGATATCGAACCTCTTTTAGAGCAAGGCCGCGCCAAGAAATCTTGGACACTCTTGATGGTTGAAAAGGCCTTTGATGAGAAAGATTTCTGCCAAGCCCGTTTAAATTTATACCGCTATCGCTATTATGATAAACTCATCAGCGATGCAAAAGTACAGTTAAGTGAAAAGTTAAAAGACCATGCTTCTACAGCTTAAAGAGCCTAATCAAGCTTCCCCTAAACCAACAGAAATCCCCCTTGCAATCGGGATTGACTTAGGCACAACACACTCCTTAGCCGCCTATAAAAAAGGTGATGAAAACGTGCGCATTCTAACGGACACTCTCTCCTCCATCGTCTCTTATAAAGCCTCGACCCCCATTGTAGGCGAGCAAGCGTTAAGTGATCTTGATGACACACCTAATCAAGTTATTACCTCCATCAAGCGCCTTATGGGGAAAAGCGTTGAGGACATCAAAGGTACCATTGAAGAGCACCTTTATCCCTTATCCAAAGGGACAGAAACAAATAAAAATGAGGCTCTAACCCTTCTTATCAAAGATCAGCCAATGACACCTTTTGAGGTCTCTGCTGATATTTTAAAAGAGCTCAAAAAACAAGCTGAAGATACTCTTGGGGAATCCGTTACACAAGCCGTGATCACCGTGCCAGCTTATTTTGATGACGCTGCTAGAACAGCCACCAAAAATGCTGCCCGCCTTGCAGGTCTTGAGATCTTGCGTCTTGTTAACGAGCCCACGGCAGCAGCCCTTGCCTATGGTCTTGATCAGGGATCAGAAGGACTTTATGCAGTTTTTGATCTTGGCGGAGGGACCTTTGATTTTTCTCTCCTTAACCTTCAAAAAGGTGTCTTTCAAGTCTTGGCTTCTAATGGAGATGCCCACCTTGGAGGGGATGATTTTGACCAAGCTCTCTTAAAGCACCTTGCTCCTCAAGCTATGGATTTAAGACACGCTTTGCAAATTATTAAAAACGCTAAAGAAGACTTAAGCGCTAAAGATGAGACTCATTTCACCCTTGGCAATCAGAACTACACCCTCTCTCGTCAAGAGTTTGAAGCATTGATACAGCCCCTTGTTGAGCGCGCTTTAAACGTTTGTCGCGAGACTTTATCCTATTCAAACATCGACCTTAAAGACATTCAAGGTGTTGTCATGGTTGGCGGTTCTACGCGCATTCCGCTGGTGCGCCAAGAAGTAGAAAAACTGTTTAAGCAACGCCCTGTGACTAATACCAATCCTCTCACCATTGTGGCCCAAGGCGCTGCCCTTCAAGCCCACGCCTTAACCTATGGATCCGATACGCTTTTGATGGATGTCACGCCTTTATCTCTTGGTCTTGAGATCATGGGAGGCATGGTTGATCCTCTCATTGAGCGCAATGCTCCTCTACCCACTCGAAAAGCAAAAGATTTTACCACTTATAAAGATGGTCAAACGGGGCTCTTGCTCCATATCGTCCAAGGTGAAAGGGACATGGCAAAAGATTGTCGTTCCCTTGGACAATTTAAGCTCACGGGTATCCCGCCCATGGTTGCGGGGGCTGCTCGTATTCAAGTCACTTTCCAAGTGGATAGCGATGGCCTGTTAACGGTAAGTGCCAGAGAAGAAACCACGGGTATTTCACAGCACATTGAGGTAAAACCTTCCTATGGTCTTGAAGAGGATCAAATGCGCAAGATGATCATGGCCAGCCTTGAAAACGCGCAAGGTGATGTAAATTCTCGTTTATTGGCTGAATCAAAAGTTGAAGCTAATCGCTTTTTAGAGTCTCTTTTGCCTGCCCTTGCTACCGATCGATCCCTTCTCAGCGATAATGAATATGAAGATATACTGACTCATTTGGATGCCTTGGACGCGTCCCTTAAAACAGAGGATAGAGAAGCCATTTTGCAAGCTTCCAAAGCCCTTGAAATCGCAACGCAGCCCTTTGCAGAACGACGCATGGGTCACAGCATAAAAAAAGCCCTTGAAGGGAAGGCCCTAAGTGCTGTAGAAAAAGCACTATAGTGTTCTACTCTTACTGATAAAAGGAAATATATACCATGCCAAAGATTACATTCATCACCCCCGATGAAGAACGCATCGAAATTGATGCGCCCGAAGGCCTCTCCATTATGGAAATAGCCCACCAAAATGATATCGACCTTGAAGGCGCTTGCGAAGGCTCCCTTGCATGCTCAACCTGCCATGTGATTGTTGACCAAGAGTGGTTTGATAAATTGGAAGAAGCCTCGGAAGATGAAGAAGACATGTTAGACCTTGCTTTTGGTTTAACCAGAACGTCACGCCTTGGTTGCCAAATCATTATGTGCCCTGAACTTGATGGTATTGTTGTGCGCCTTCCAGCAACAACGCGCAATATGATGGTGGACTAAAATGGCGCTCAAATGGGTTGATATTTACGACATTGCCATAGACCTTGAGGAAACCCACCCCCAAGCGGATATTCTGCGGATTTCTTTCACAGATTTATGGCAAAAGGTTATCGACCTTGATGACTTTCAGGATGAACCGAATAATAGTAGCGAAAAAATTCTTGAAGCTATCCAAGCTGCTTGGCTTGATGAACGCGACTAAGGAAAGATTATGCCTCTTCCTAATTCTTTTTTGAAAAAGCTCGAAGAGTCTTTCGAGACGACAAACAAGTTAACGGTAAAAAATGAGCGTTTCTATTTAACGCAAAATTATACCGACCAAGAAAGAGCTAACCTTAAAAGACGCATCCAAAACACCCACCAGCGCCTCTCCTATCTAGCAACCCGCGTCCCCGCTACTTACGCTGTTTGCGAAGATGTTCTCGGGCGCCTTGCCCAATATGACTTTGAATTTTCCTCTCTCCTTGATCTCGGCGCTGGCCCTGGAACAGCCTCTATTTGTGCTAAATATATTTTTCCAGAGCTCGAAAAAATTGCCCTCATCGATCAGGACAAGGACTTTAAAATTTTTGCGGAATCATTCCTAAAAGTGGCTCATCATACACAGCCTCTTTACGAGCTCCACGATCTTACAAAAGTTGCAAAATTCCCTCCCACCGACTTGGTTGTCTTTTCCTACTCCCTGAATGAGCTCAGTGAAAAAGACGCCTCAAGTACCCTTCATAAAGCTTGGCTTGCCACAAAAAAAGCTCTTGTAATTATCGAGCCTGGTACGCCCAACGCTTTTAAGGGTCTTAAAAAGTTGCGCCAAGAACTTATCAATTATGGTGCACACATTCTAACCCCCTGTCCCCATGAAAACGCTTGCCCTTTGAGTGATAATGACTGGTGCCATTTCTCTGTCCGTCTCGAGCGCACGTCTCTTCACAAATATATCAAGGACGCGACACTTTCCTATGAAGATGAGAAGTTTTCCTATCTCATTGCAGTCAAGGGCCCTCAAAAAACCATATCCCTTCCTCGCATCATCAAAAAGCCACGCAAACGTCCTGGCCACGTAATATTTGACCTTTGCACCGAAAATGGGTTACAACAAGAAACCTTCTCAAAAAAAGATAAAGCGCTTTATAAAGACGCACAGAAATTAAAATGGGGCGATTGCCTTACCGGTGAAAAGTAATTAAGTATGACAGATTTAAATTTAGACCTTGGCTTTGATAAACCACGCTCCCAAACACGGGTCGTTGTTGCGATGTCTGGCGGTGTTGATAGTTCTGTTACGGCTGCTCTTCTTAAAGAAGAAGGTTACGATGTTATCGGTATGACCATGCAGCTTTATGACCACGGAGAAGTCGTCGCTAAAAAAGCGTGTTGCGCAGGTATTGATATTTATGATGCGAAAAATGTAGCTGATAAAATTGGTATTCCCCATTATGTTCTCAATTTTGAGAGCAAATTTAAAGAATCCGTTATGGAAGATTTTGCGGACACTTACCTTAAAGGCGAAACCCCTATTCCTTGCGTGCGCTGTAACGAAACCGTCAAATTCCGTGACATGTTTCAAATGGCGAAAGATCTTGGTGCCGATTGCTTGGCAACAGGACACTATGTTAAACGCTTTGATGGGCCCCATGGACCTGAGCTTCACGGTGCAAATGATAGTGCCCGCGATCAAAGTTATTTCCTTTTTTCTACCACAAAAGAGCAGCTGAATTTTTTGCGCTTTCCCTTGGGCGGCATGCCCAAAAGCGAAACAAGGGAACACGCCCATCGCCATGGCCTGACTGTTGCGGACAAGCCTGACAGTCAGGACATTTGCTTTGTTCCAGATGGGAATTATGCCAAAATTGTTGAAAGACTCCGCCCAGGCGCCCTTGAAGAAGGGAATATTCTTGACCTTGAGGGGACTGTTTTAGGCCGTCATAATGGGATCATTAATTACACCATCGGCCAACGTCGAGGTCTTGGCATTGCAACAACCGATGGGTCTGCTTTGTATGTGATTCGCTTAAATCCTGAAACCCACGACGTCATCGTTGGTCCAAAAGAAGCCTTAGCTCGACGAGATATTGGCATTTCTGGTATTACTTGGCTTGGCTATGGCGCTGAACAAGCGGAGTCCTATGATATCTCCGTTAAGATCAGATCAACCCAAGCCCCTCTTCCAGCGACTCTCAAATTTACGGGAGAACGCACAGGAACCATCACCCTCGAAACGCCAGAATACGGTGTCTCTGGTGGTCAAGCTTGTGTCTTCTATCAAGGTTCGAGAGTCTTAGGTGGTGGTTGGATTCAGTCCCTCTAAAGAGGGGATCAGAAATCTTGTTTCTATAGTCATTCCAAAAAGGTTCCAGTCTAGGAAAGAGCGATCGACGACTATGCCTTATAGTTTAGGAGCGAATGACGACGTCTGGGATTTTTTTGGGATGACTATAGCTTTTACAAAATAATTTCTCGTGCTCCAAGAGCCTGTACATCTCGTGGGTCATGGGTCGTAAAAATCAGGAAATTCCCCTCAACATCAGCGACTTTCTTAATAACTTTAATAGCCTTTGCTTTATTGTTTTGGTCAAGGCCCTTGAAAGGCTCATCCAATAAAATCAGAGACCTTTTCTGCAAAAGCGTTTGAGCCAGTAAAACCCGCTGCCGTTGTCCGCCTGAAAGATCTCCTGCCTTTTTTTGCAACAGATCAGAAATCCCCAAGGCCTCAGCCATTCTAGAAATTTCTTTAGAGGGTGCTCTACTAAAAGCAGCATTTTTTTGTACACTTAAATGATCGAATAAAGGCGCATCTTGCCGCAAATAGGAAAGCGGCATAAGAGGTTTTTTTTCAGCCTCTTTGTTTGCAACAAAAATTTCTCCTCCACGGGGCTTTAAAAAACCCGCAATCAAATCCAAAAGTGTTGTTTTTCCAGCGCCGCTTTCCCCTCGAGCTGCGATAGGTTGAGCGTCGGAAAAAGAAAAACTATAAGTAAGTTCTTTTTCATTTTGATCATGGGAAAAATGTAAGTCCTTAAGGTGCAATGTGGTGTTCATAAACTCTTCTTCTTTCTTTATTAAAAACATAACTTACCCCATAAATAGACCCCATCAACAAGACTAAACAAGCCATGTAAAATGCTGCTTTTTCTGTGTCGTACCGCAAAAAAGCTTGGTAGGTCAGAACAGGAAGAGTTTCCACTTCCATCTGACCCAACAAGAGCGGAATGGATAAATTTCCCATGGAAAAACAGGTAATCATGGCCAATTTACGTCTTATTTTTTGATGTAAATAAGGCCAAATTATAGTCTGAAAAATTTCAAAAAGAGAGAAATTCAACAAGTTAATTTGTCGCCCATAGCGGTTTTGAAAAACCTTAAAATCGGGTAGAAAACTTTTAAGGCAAAAGGGTAAATACGCCAATAAAGTTACAAAAATAATGAGGGAATAGACAATGGTTTTTCCTTCTAAAAAGCTATGGCACAACAAGAAAATCCCACCCACCAAAACAATTTTTGGTACGCTCAAAAAGAGGTAAACAAGAGTTGAAAGAAGAGACGTCATCGGTCGCGACGTTTTTAAAAAATAAGCCAAAAAACTAAGGGTGCACCCTACGACAAAAACACTGCTGATGATGCCAAGGATTCCAGTTAAAACCAGAGAGTTCAGAGCCGTTTGAATTCCCTCCTTTGGTAAAACGAGAACCCTTAAAATAGGAATCAAAGGCATAATATAAATACCTAAAACACACCCTAGAAACAGCTCTTTTAACTCTCGGAACTTCCCTTGAAAACTCTGTGGTTCTCTTTGGATTTTTACTTCTTTTTGATGCTGTTTTTGATGGTAAAGTAGGCTTGCAAAAACAAGACTCAGCATAAGTTGTAGACCCAGAAAAAACCCTGCATTCTTAAGGTCAAAAGACACACTTAAGGCATGATAAAGAGCCACACTCAACGTTGTTGAGGAAGGACCACCACCCAGCAAAAGGACAATAGAAAAGCTACTCAACGATAGACAAAAAACCACCAGAAAACTATTTATGAGTGTTGAACGCAGCGCAGGAAATTCAAGGTACCGCAAACGCTCTTTTTTAGAAAAGCCAAGGAGGTCACATTGCTGTTGCAAGGAAGGTGTTATAAAACGCTCATAGGCCCCTCGAATTTGCACCATGCAATAAGCGGCATTTAAAAAAACGTGCACTAAAACAATACCGGCCAATCCGTATAATTTCTCACCCCCAGCCCCATCAAAAAACAACATAAACCCAAGGGCTGGAATCATCACAGGCATGACAAATGTTAATGCTCCCATGGCCGTTAAAAAACCCTCTAAACGCAAGCCCTGATTGCACCATAAAAACCGAGCAAGGATTGCCCCTAAAAGCACACTAAAGACCGCCGACAAAACAGACTGCAATAGAGTGAATTTTAAAATTTCAAACCAAAAAAGTTCCATTATTTCTGATACCCTATGGCCATCCACTGCCTCAAGTTCTCGGCTTCTTTTGCCGCCCCACCTTCAAGCAAAAAAGCCTCTTTAGGACGGCATTTTTCATAAGTCTCGGGAATAGAAATCGCAATAACAGGATAAGCATAATTATCGATCACGCCTTGTTGCGCAGGTTTTGAAAGCAAAATCTCTAAAAACAAAACGGCCTTTGGGTGAAGAGTTTTTTTAGCGTTCACAAATGCCGTCATGACCTGTAAGGGATGAGGCGTTTTTTTAAAAGACGCCCATCTGATAAAGGGTTGTTCATTTTTGTGGTGATAAATAATTGACGTTGTATAACTCAACATAGCCTTCGCACGCCCTTTGTTAAAAAGAGCAAAAGCACCGGACCATCCTTTGGGATAGGTCAGTGTCTTTTCATGGAGAATCTCATAGTCAGAGGGCGCCACCCAAGACAGCGCCCCTCGCCCGACCATAGACGTTCGAGGATCAGGTACGGCAAGGCTTCTAGCCGGGAGACTTTTGAGAAAACGCCTCAAGGTTTCTGTCGCAGGTTGAAGTTGCCCTGCCTCGTATAAAAAAGCAAGGTAAGCGTAACTCAACGGTAGAAATTTTTTATTTTTCCACGAAAAAGGCAGGGAAAGTTTTTGAAAAAGAATCTCTGGAAGAGGTTCTGCTAAAGACGCAATAGAAGGATCATTCATGCGCTCACCCTCGACTCCCACAACCACATCTGCCTTTAAATGCTCATCTTCCAACAGGATCTTCCCGATCAAATCACTGCCAGAAAAAGGTTTTAAGACAAAAGGAAAATCACACTGTTTTTCCAAGGTTTCTTTTTGCGTTACATAGAGGGTTTCATGGATATAAACGACCAGTGGTTTTTGAGAAGAGTCAATTTTATTGGGCGCAGCAACAACCGAAAAGGAGATTAACAACGATAGAAAAAAAGCTGCAAAAGCGGTTTTTGAAGAGTTTAATAAAGTAATTTTTTTCGAATAGGATCGTATCCTATGAGAGCAAAAAGCCATCTCAATTCCTCCGCCAGCATTATCTGGATCAGGTTTCGGGTTAGGCACCATGCCCTCTCAGCCACTGTCTTGCAAAATACTTTTGCGCAACAACAGCACCCCGTTGAGTCATATAAAAAAGGAGTGATAACGTCTCAAAACAAGAGAGATTTTATAAAAAATATTCCCTACTCCTCCTCATATCATAATCCAGAGAGAGAGGGAGTCAATGCTGAAAGTGTTTTTGGTCTTCCTATCTCCCTCTTACTTACCTACTTCTTTGAGTTCGATGACAGCGAGAGTCAGGCGGGAGACGCAGACTTTTTTTCCTTCTTCATTAGAGATTTCAATGCCCCAGACTTGGGTGCGGCGGCCAATATGAATAGGGCTCGCAACGCCTGTCACATAGCCCTTTGTTTCTTTTCTTAAATGATTAGCATTAATTTCCACGCCAACAACGCCATAACCCTCTGGGCAAGCCATATTGCCAGCAAGACTCCCCAAGGATTCGGCCAGCACAACGGAAGCACCACCATGCAAAATGCCAAAGGGCTGCGTTGTTCTATGATCAACAGGCATGGTGCCGGTCAAAGAATCCTCGGAAATATTCGTAATTTCGATCCCCACATGGGTCAACATACAAGACTGCATTCTCTTTTTCACAGTCTCTAAGGTCCAATTTTTCTGAAATATGCTCATGGAAATTCCTTTTTATAATCAAAACAGATGAAACCATATTAACAGAAAGTCATTAAAAAGATCTTTAAAACTGGACGGGCTAAAAAGTAATGCCTAGGGGAAATAGAGTCAAAACGAGGTAAAAAGAAGAGTCTCATTTGAGAGGTTTTTAAAACTAGGATGGCGGATGGGGTGGGATTCGAACCCACGAAGAGCTTTCACCCTTGCCGGTTTTCAAGACCGGTGCCTTCAACCGCTCGGCCACCCATCCAGATCATCCTAGTTTTAAAAGTAATGGGGCGAGTGATGGGAATTGAACCCACGGCCTCCAGTGCCACAAACTGGCGCTCTAACCGACTGAGCTACACCCGCCATACCTAAAAAGTCTTTTTAAAGCAGACTCAAAGATATTATTTGTTTGTAACGTTCTTGAGGGCAATCGTCAAGTAAGAAAGCGGTCCTAAAGCTAGAAAAAAGCTTAGAAAAAACCGACCCTGATAAACAGAGCCGGTTTTCCAACCTGGCAGTACCATAAGGTAAGGCCTCAACTAGTGTCCCCTCAAACGCTTTGCCAAGGCGGCCAGGTTGTTTCTTTATGCATATTGCGCTTCATTTCGTCCCCAGACCTTAATTCGACCCTAAACCACAAGGTAGTTTAGAGTTTATCTCTTAGACTGGCGTGCAGTTCAAAGCATCATGGAGCCTATGGCTCTTTTATGCAAAACACGTGAAACATCGAAATCTTTTCAAAGAAAAAAATCACGGGAAATCCCCAGACAAAAATCAGTTAGATTCAGCGGGGGTTCATGTTATGGCATTTTTAAAAGACAAGAGAAAGAGAAAGCGACACGCGCTTAGAAAGTCCCTAGGATATCCCATAGAACTTTTTAACTATTATTTTTTTCAAACTCATAGCCCTAGAAAAAGACTTCTAAAACATTTCTATTATATATATGGACATTCTTTCTCATATGTCAAACTTTTTTTAAAAAATAATTAAAAAATAAGGCAAAAATTATCA
>DOCA01000131.1 GCA_003503995.1 Holosporales bacterium | reverse complement strand
GAAGAACTATTCGACCCGGAGCACGCAATTGATCTTTATTATGATGTTGTAAAGAAAGCGACCGAGTGGCCAACCAAGGATTATTCAATAAAGACATTAGCTAAATATCTTGGTTTTAACTGGCGGGATACAAATCCGTCAGGTGCGGCTTCTATCGAATGGTTCGATCGATGGATCAAAACAGGCGATCCGCAGGTTAGACAGCGAATTCTCGACTATAATGAGGATGATTGTATCGCGACACGGGTATTATTAGATGGAATAAGACAATTAACACCAAACATATAGTTTTAAACTACATTGCTTGTTTCAGTTCTTTGGTCTGGTTAAATGGCAATATAATATATAGAAATGAATCTGAAAAATTATTTGTCATTTTTGATAGTCGTAATAAAATGTATTAAACAGCTTGATGGACATTGACTGAGAGCTTACCTGAAATTTGTCAGCAAGTTTTTGTATAAAGTCGTCATCCTCGATATCTATTCGCTTATTCTTGGTTTCTTTTATTAGGAGCTTTGTTGGAATTAAAATCTCCGCAGCAAATCTGTTGGCCTGTATTTCTTTTAAATCCTCACCTAAAGTAGATTTTCCATCTCTATTTAGTTTTTCACTAAATGTCTGATCTACATGGATATTACCTTCAATTTGCTTTTTGTGCATGACAAAATGGCCAAGTTCGTGAGCTATAGTGAATCTTTGCCGATTTTCAGGATGTAGTGAATTAACGCCTATGACAACTTTATTGTCTTGCATATAAATCATTCCACAGTGGCTGTCATCTAGAGGGGAGTAAATGACCTTAGCGCCAAGTTTTTTAGCTATAGCTTCTATGTCTACAGGCACTGTATTTATTTTAAATTTTTGAATGATATTATTGGCGTGTATTTCAGGTCCTTTCATGCGCGGCCTTTCCTACCATTTCACTTATCCAGGATAATACTTTGTTTCCCTCGTCTTTCGGAATGACGTGATTCTCGGTTCCGCCTAATTGAATCTGAATGTCTTTAATATTTTCGGTTTCTTCTTCTATGTATTCTGGCAACAAATTTCCAGGAGTGGTTTCCAAGTACTTTGAAAAAATATAGAGTTGGTGCACGAGAACACGTTGAGAGCCACTTTCGATGTTAGCAATAGAGCCTCTTGTAAGACCAACTCTTTTTGCCAGATCATTTTGTGTCATATCTCGACTCTTACGATGTTTCTTTATATTAGCTCCTAATTTTTCGTAAATGATATTTTCATTCATAACTTTATGATAATACAGAATAAATCTCCGTGTCAACTATGCACGCATTTGATACCGTCAATCATGTATAGTAATATAATACAAAATTTTTCGTTTGCAATACTTGCATTCGCTGGCGGGACGTGTATATTTTATGAAAATGGTTGATTCTCACCAAAAAATCTAAGAGGAACGGAGGTAAAAAATGAGTACAGATGTTCATGAAAAAACATTGCGTGTGTGTATAGACGGTCAGGAGTATGAATTTGATGACCCCAAGCCTCTTGGTCGTCAGCTCCTTGATAAAGCCGGCAAACGTCCCGTCGAAGAATTCGTGATTTATTTATTCCTGGATAATGGGCTGATAGAAGGAATCGGTCAGGACGAGACTGTTGATCTACGCAAACCTGGTATCGAGAAATTCATTACCTTTGAAACAGACCGCATATTCCGCTTTCAACTCGATGGAAGAAGTTTTGAATGGGGAGCGAATCTTATCACAGGTCTAACGCTCAAGAAGCTGGCAGGCATCGATCCAGCAAGTCACGAGGTCTGGCTTGAAAATCGTGGGCATGGCGATGACCGCCTTATAGCTGATAAAGAGACTGTGGATTTATCCGAAGAAGGTCTGGAAAGATTTTTCACCCTTGATGGACATAGCAAAGAAATCGAAGTCTTTGTTAACGGTCGAAAGAAAGTGGTGACAACGCCAAAAGTGTCATTTAGTGAAATCGTTGCGCTGGCGTTCGATCCGATACCCACGGGTCCCATGATTATCTTCACGATCACATATCGGCACGGTCCGCACGCAAATCCAGAAGGTAACTTGCTGGAAGGGCAAACAGTTAAGGTCAAAAACGGTATGGTGTTCAATGTCACATATACTGATAAGTCATAGCCTCGATTTAAAAAAGCTCCGCGACGAGGGTTACGACTTGGAAGTGTGGCCGGGTTCTGGTTACCTGCTTGTGAAGGAAGTTCCTTACGTTAATAACCGTCGAGAGGTTAGGCGAGGCATTCTTGTCTCTCCGCTGACGCTTGCAGGAGATATTACGACCAAGCCGGATACTCATGTCGCATATTTCATTGGTGATCATCCCTGCCGTCCGAACGGAGACGAAATTGAGCAGATCAAGAACAATAGTAGCGAAAGGCAATTGGCTGAGGGCCTAGTTGTTAATCATATGTTTTCAGCAAAGCCGCCTGATCCTTATCCGGACTACTACGCCAAAATGAAGACCTATGCAAGTATAATTGAGAGCCAAGCACAACTAATTGAACCGGCCACAAGCGCAAAGACGTTCCCGATTATAGAACCAGATAAAGAGGACAAAGACGCTGTGTTCAATTACATTGATACAGCATCGAGCCGGGCTGAAATCGATCTGATAAGCAATAAGTTGGCGAACCATAAGATCGCCATAATAGGGCTAGGTGGCACTGGCGCCTATGTATTGGATCTCGTCGCCAAAACACGTGTCAAGGAAATACATCTATTTGATAAAGACGCTTTTTTGCAGCATAACGCATTTCGTTCACCCGGTGCGCCCTCTGTAGAGGAACTAAGGGTGAAGACTACAAAAGCGGCCTATCTACAGAATATATACTCGAAAATGCGGATTGGTATAATCGTTCATGAGGAATATGTTGGTCCAGAAAACGTCGATCAGCTACAAGGCATGCAATTCGTGTTCCTATGTATCGATCGAAGTACCGAGAAAAAGCTGATAGTTGAGAGGCTTGAAGAATTTGGTATTCCGTTGGTTGATGTGGGAATGGGTATCTACGAGACAGACAATATGCTAGGCGGTATACTCAGAGTAACGACCAGCACGCCTGAGCAAAGAGATCACTTCCGGAGCCGTGTAGCGTTCTCTGATAGCCATGAGCATAATGAGTATAAACAAAACATCCAGATCGCTGATCTCAACGCCCTAAATGCGGCCTTGGCAGTTATTAAGTGGAAAAAGTGTTTCGGTTTCTATTTGGATCTTGATCACGAGCATCATTGTACATACACCATCGATGGTAATACTCTAACCAACGAAGATCGCAGATCATGACACGACACATGTTCCTTACACACGAATTCGTCGAGTTCATACCAGATGAATTGGAGGAAGGAACGCTTTATATCTGCGTAAAGCTCGCAACTGTGGTTCATAGGTGTTGTTGCGGATGCGGAAATGAAGTCGTGACCCCCCTAACACCGACGGATTGGAAGCTTACGTACGACGGAGAAACTATCACGCTTTATCCTTCTATCGGAAATTGGGGTTCCACATGCAGCTCTCACTACTGGATCGTGAATAACAGGGCCATGTGGGCAAGACAATGGTCCCAAGAGCAGATCGAAGCGAGCAGAGCTCTCGATCGTTCGGAGAAGGAGAGATACTTTGGAGGGAGTGAGGAAACAGATAGTCTAGAGATGTCAACAAAGAAGCAGGAAATGCCCCAATCAACACCGATGAAAAAGAGTTTTTGGGAAAGGTTGCGGAAATTCTGGGGGTGAATTCCTTAATCCGGCCCTTAACAGCGCTCTAAATGAGAATAATGCAACAGAACACTTCAATACAGTCTAGGGGTTGACGCGTTCATCCGCTCCGGCGCCTCCGGTTGTGATCGACCCAGGTGCATGAAAACGGGCTAACCTGTTTTACCAATATACAAGCTCTTAGGAAGAAATTTCAAAAGTTAGGACTTAGAAAATTATATGAGAGGAAGACTGTGGCAAGACGCAGAAGACGAAATTACGAAAATGAGTACCGCTATGAAGTGTCAGTCACAGACTGGCATGTCAATGTCAGTTTTAACGATTATGCCTATATCAATGTGTGGGATCGGGGAGAATTTGAAGAAAGCTTCTATATGGTTCTTAAAGGCTGCATCTCCTCAACTATGTCTAAAAAATGAAAGAAGGATATGGCGGCGGAAATTGTCATTCATCTCAGTGATGTCTGGTATAACAGGCAAAGACTGAGAGATGACCTGCATAAAATCGGGCGTATGCAGGTTGAGAGGGTGAATTCATATTCATACAAAGAAAAGACCCTGTGTTTTATCGTCAATATCCCGACTAAATCATACGAAAATATTAGGGGTTATATGACCTATAAGGGCAAAGCTTCGGTACTTCTTGTCGGCACAGAGCTTCACTGGCGGAAGGGTGATATTTACTATATTAGTTTCGGGAAACCGTCTGATTGAGTTAATATGCTGGATTGCAATGTTTTTATCAGGGTAAAAAAGTTTATTGTATTTTTAGAGTTTTGTTGATATAGTTTAAATAGGCTTAGCCTAGGAGGTCACCGTAGGTGGCTGCTTAAAGCCCGGTTCTACCGGGCTTTAATGTTTTTTGATACTAGTTCCCAGCAACTGTATTTAATTCCTAGAAATTTCCTCTCTTCACTCTTGATATAACAGTCTATAAGCTTTTTATCATCAATCAGCCTGGTATAGGGTCTGTTTCCCTGATCGTAACCTCCGATGCACATCGGCCATAAATACAGATCAGCTATCTGCATGATTTTTGAGGTTTTCCTCTTCAGTCTCAGTTCATAAAGGGTTTCACTGAATTCCGAATCCGCCAGCGGTTTATATTTTGCGGATGTGTCCGCATTAAAAGGCATCCCTTCGTCCTTTAACGAGGTGTAATATTCCCTGATCCTATTGTCGGTTTTCTTGTCGCTTTCCTCGACCAGGACTCTTAGTTTCATGTCCTTGGAGCGAGCATATTTGGCGGCGCGTTCAACAACCGTTGAAAAGGCCGTTTTGCACAAGAGCCATTTTTTATCGCCATATACATCATAGCGGGTCTTGTAACCGGGCCTATCTATGACGCTCGCAAATCCGATAACCGGCATTTGCGCCATGAGCTGGTAAAGCTCTTCATAAAACTCTTCTGATTTTTCTTCCGACAATCTCCCGATGAAAGTGAATTCATTCGATTTTGCCCTTATATCCGCAGACCGCAGTGGAAAATCTATGTTCCATTTTTTGCAAAAATCGTTGTGGCGTTTCTTTTCCGCTTTCTCATCAAATTGATCGATCAAAATACCGCCCATTCCAAACCAATCGTAACCGTGAGCAGGCTTCCGGCCCGTTTTTTTGTCAGGATGACGGGTTCCCGAATCATCGAGATAAAGATTGAATACTTCGGCCAAGTTCTATCTCCATATAGTGTTTTTGTTTAATAATATCATGCTTATAAATCTTGAATTTGCAATGTCAGATAACATTAGTTATGTAAACTAATGTTATCTGACATTGCATTCCCTACCCTGTATAATTATAAAATTAAAAAGTTTTTCTAACGCTGCGGCTTTCTAAAATCTTTCAAATCAGTATTCTGATAGTATTTACTCTTAAAGGAGCCGCTAGTTCTCAATGGCCTTTGAACATAATAGTTTTATCAGCAAACCGTTCCTGCGCTCCCTATGGGCTTTGGATTACGAAGCCTATAAAGACACGGCGCAGGAAAAAGAGCTTGAAGATATGCTCCGCGCCTGGGCGAAACGCTCCGATCTGAAAGAAACATCGGCTGAATCGGCCTTTATCGACAGCTTTTTTAAAACATTATGGGGCTATAAACAGACCGGCCAGGATAGCGAGCCGGAATTTTCACTTCATCCCAAATTCTCGATTCCCGGCGCTGGCCCAAAAGGCGGCACAGGTTTAGCTGATTTAGCGATGGGGTGGTTTAGCCGTGATGGTGTTTCACCAACCCCTCAAATTTTATGCGAATTTAAAGATATAACATCAAGCCTAGATGCGCCCCAAAAACGCCGCAGTGATAAACGCTCCCCGGTCAAGCAATGTCTTGATTATCTGGGGGCGGCACGGCGCGGATTATTTGGCAATGAAGCCATTCTGCCGACATGGGGCATTGTCACGGACATGAATGAGTTCCGGCTCTATTGGTATGACCGTGCCCCGCAGCAATTTTTTCGCTTTGTCATCCGCCCCGTCGATCTATTCCAGGGCGAAGGCTTATTGGCCGATACTGAAATCGCGCGGTTTGACCGCTTTTTATTCTGGAGGCTGTTCAACAGTGAAACCCTGCTCACCACCGGCGGGCGCTCAAAACTTGAACAGTTAATTGCCCAGCAATGGGTCAAAGAGCGCGAGATTGAAAATACATTCTACAAAGAATACCGCGCCTTCCGGGAAAAGCTCTATCAATCCCTGCTCAAACACAACCCGGATTTTCCCGGCACCAAAGGCAGGCTTGTACGGATCGCGCAAAAAATCCTCGATCGCTTTATCTTCATTTTCTACTGCGAGGATATGGGACAAGCCTTAAGCTTTCCCCCTCAAATATTGCGCGATTTTCTCATTGACCGTAGCAATAATCAATATTTTGATCCTAATGGGTTTACGATCTGGTCTGAAATCATCTCGCTCTTCAAAGCGATGAATGAGGGGCGGCCCTTCGGCG
Source organism: Holosporales bacterium (assembly GCA_003503995.1). Classification (GTDB taxonomy): domain Bacteria; phylum Pseudomonadota; class Alphaproteobacteria; order Caedimonadales; family UBA9215; genus UBA9215. The sequence goes on along the minus strand of DOCA01000131.1, from coordinate 4,866 downwards.
GTAAAAAAGTCAACCAGTTTAACGGCGGGCTGTTTGCCGATGATCCTGAAATGGAAAGCCTGACCCTTCCCAATTCTGTATTCTGCCATAAAGGACAGGGGCAAAATGAAGCCAGCCTGAATGCGGACAAGCAAACCGTTTTATATCTGTCTGCCGCTTACAATTACGCATCTGATTTTTCACAAAGCTTATATCACCTGCCGGTTGAAGAAAAAGACCCGGCCAGGGCTTTAAAGCGCGACCCTTCCCGCAGCCTCGGTCTTTATACGCTGGGCCGTATTTTTGAACAATCAATCACTGAACTGGAAATCTTGGAAGCGGAAGCCGATGGCTTATTGTCCGTTAATAAAGAATCAAAGCGCAAACGCGACGGCGTCTATTACACGCCGGAATGGGTTGTCGAGCGCATCGTGCTGGAAACGCTTGGGCCGCGCCTTGAAGAAATCAAATCAGAATGCAGCTGGCCTGATGCGGGACTTCCCGATGCACAGGCCATTGATCAATACCAGGAGCGCCTAAAAACGCTCAAAGTCGTTGATCCCGCCTGCGGCTCCGGAGCTTTCCTGATCACTGTTCTGCGTTTTCTGATGGATGAATGGCATAGCATGATCGCATTGCGCCGTGATGTCACCGGCAAAGTGACTAAACGCGATGACGACACCCTGATCAAAGATATATTAAGAAGCAATATTTACGGCGTTGATATCAACCCGGCCTCCGTTGAGATCACGCGCCTTGCTCTCTGGCTGCATACAGCCAGCGGCGATAAGCCCCTGTCCTCGCTCGATCACACGATCCGTGACGGTAACAGCTTGATCGGGCCTGATTTTTATAAAGGGCAAATAGACATGGTCTTTTATGATGATGCTCAAAAAGAGCGCGTCAATACTTTTGACTGGAAAGCTGCCTTTCCCGAAGTGTTTGATAATGGCGGCTTTGATGCCATCATCGGCAATCCGCCCTATGTGAAGCTGCAAAATTTCCGAAAAGTCCATGCTGATATGGCCGAATATCTAAAAACCGACCGCTTGGGTCATCCCACTTATAAAAGCACACAAACCGGAAATTTTGACCTCTATCTACCCTTTATTGAAAAAGGGCTGCAATTACTTGGAGAAAATGGCAGGCTCGGCTATATCGCACCCAGCCTTTGGACGGTGAATAAATATGGCTCTGCCCTTAGAGCTTTAATTGCTGATACAAGGCAGCTTGAACGCTGGATTGATTTCAGGGCATTTCAGGTTTTTGATGAAGCCATTACTTATACTGCTTTGCAGTTTTATACCAAACGTCCTAATAATGCCATAAAAGTGGTCTTTGCCCCCGATGGAAAGGTTATAGATGATCCGTGGCAAAGTTCAGAATGTGAATTACCATATGATAATATTCCTTTTGACGATCGTTGGCTCTTGTTAACGGGAAAAGATAGAGCGCTGGTAGATAAGCTTTTAATAAATAATAGCCGTCTGGATAATAAACTACATACTGAAACAATTTTTCAGGGTGTTAAAACCGGAGCAGATCCCGTATATAAGCTTCAAAAGATTGCCCCCCAAAAATATATATGCAAACCAAAAAAACAGGAACCTTACGAGGTTTCGCTTGAAGATGACATCATGTTTCCAATTATTAGTGGGAATGAAGCCAAAAGATACTTAAATCCTGAATCAGATATATATTTGTTATTTCCTTATGAAGGTTCAGGAAAGAAATATAAACTGATAGACCAAAATGTTTTTCAAGACAAGTTCCCTATGGCATGGCGATACTTGTCCTCATGGAAAAAGCTTTTAATAAAGCGTGATGATGGAGAATTGAATAATGAGCAATGGTATCGTTTTAGTCGTTCTCAAAGTTTGGATAAAAAAGGTATCAAGAAACTAATTGCCGCTGGAACTGTTCCATCACTTCGTTTTTCTTATGATGAACAAGGTTTGGTTTTTCTTACTGGAGGTAGAGCTGACGGAGTTGTTCCTTCAAAGAATGAAGACGCCTGGTTTCTTTTGGGTATTTTAAATGCACCTGTTGTAAATTTCGTATTTAGAAGAATTGGAAGAGTAAAGGCAGGTGGTTACTTTGAAGCTAACAAACAATTCATCACGCCGCTGCCAATTACAAAGGCTAGTGAAAAAGACCGCAATGTTGTTTCCGGCCATGCCAAATCTCTGCAAACTCTCTATACAAAGCGCAGGGATATTATTACCCGGCTCGAAAAACGCATGGGAACCGTGCAGCTTAAATCACGCCCTGAAACCTTCCTGTTTCCAGACCTGAAAGCCGTAAAGGATTATGTGGAGTCTGCCCCGAAAAATCTTTTAGAGGCAGAACGCAAAAGCTGGGCGAAACAAAAATACGAAGAGGACTTACAAGGCCGCTATGATGAGATTTCAGACCGCATCCATCCCGCTGCCGGTCTGGATACAGATTTTAAAGATGGAGAACTCCGCTTTTCAATAGACGGCATTCCAGTGCTGGAAAATATTTTCCTTGATAAGGATGAAGGGGCATTCATTCTAGCCCAATGGAAAGTGCTGGCCCAAACATTCCCGATCACAGATAAGACAGACGGCAAAAAACTCTGCAACGCTCTAAGAAAGCTGGCCGTCACGGACAATAACGCCCTGGTAAAGCAAATTATAGAACTTGAAGGTGAATTAACCACTCTGGAAACCGAAATAGCTAAAGAGGAGCAAGAAATCAATCAATTGATTTACACGTTATATAGTCTGAATGAACAAGAAATTAAACTGATCAAAAACGGTTAACTTATTAAATGGGAACGCACTGCGCCTTAACTGTTTAAAAACTCCCCGTGATACGCATTTTGATTAAACAACATCAAAGTGTCCACACTTCTGAGCTTGCTCATCGATGTCCACAACTCTCATGCCGTATTTCTTGCGAAACACATTTTTGACGATGACTAATTTCGGGACCGCAAGTATGCAGCTACCCTCCATTTCATCTTGTCAAACCGGCCAGCTCTTGCGACTGTCCGCTATCAACATAATGCGTATCGGATCGGTTGTTCAAACAATTAAAACTATGACTGTGGTTTCGGCACAGGTAGTCGATCTGTTGCCTGTCCCATCTTGTCCGACAGGTCACTATATTTGTCTGCAATCTCTTTCAGCAACTCATGGTTTCCGTATATTCCTGCTGTCTTTGACAGACAGGTTTTTCCGCTAGAAAAATATGTACGAGCACGATCCAGAAGCTCTCCTGATAATAGTTCCTGAGCAGTGATCTCATCGGAATAGATACTATCAAATATTATATCCAGTCCAGCACTCCTTGATTCCCGACATTCTTTCAAATCGAGTATATCTAAATATTCTTTCGCAACAGCATTATAAACTTCCTTATCTTGAATTGCTGTGTCCCAAATTTCGGCTTGAAAATCAGACTCCTTGTTGCTCGTGAAAACAGTACACTCATAAAGCTGTCCACGCGTTTCAACCACACCGCATTTTTCCGAAAATGACTCTTTCACATCAACATCAATTTCCTGTGCTTCTGAAATGCTACCAGCAGCCATCATAAATGTACCAATAAGGAAAGACGATACCGCTGAAATTTTCTTTTTCCCCCAATTCATAAGAATTTCTCCCTTTTGTAATGGATACAATGACGCGGGCACCTTAAAACGTCTGTCTAATTATTGCAATAGTTTTATGGTTTACTAGAGGTTGGCTGACTATAGATGTCCTGATTTTCAGGGATTACACTCTCGGGATACACGCAGGATATTTAACATAGTTGTTTATTTTCATGAGCAAAAATTGTACAATATGGAAAATATTGTACCGCCAGTCCGTTGACTGCAAAGGAGGTAATATCATGAGAATTCTCAGGTTAACAATGATGTTATTGATACTGCAATCGCTTATAACCGGAGTTGCTGCCCAGGAATCATTAAGCCAGGACGACACTTTGAAAGAGTTATCCAGTGACCTTACTGCACTGGATTTGATGGTTCAGGAAACCAACTATAACATTCAGGAGTTCCAAAAAACACAAATGACACTCTTAGAACCTAGAAGCCTGACAATAACGGGTCAAGAAGTCGTTATATATAAAGGGGCTGGAGAAGAAACACCAAAATTGTCTACAGTAGGCCCGGATAAATCATTACAGATTATAGATAAAGAAGGTGACTGGTATAAGGTATCCCTTGATGAACCCATACAAGGACAGAGTACAGGTTGGGTTCACTCTGAATATATAGTTCCGACGTTCATTTTTAATCCCATATCTGAAGCTAAAATCAGAGCTTTTATAGAACAAAAGTTTAACGATATACTGAATGCGGCTTTAAAAATTAAAGAGAAATACAAAAACAATGCCTATGTTTATATACCGGGATTTAGAATTGCATTTCCGCCGCAAGTCCAAATCGAAATAAAGTTCAAAGAAGCGGGTAATAATCCTGAAAAATAAAAACCACCTTTAGGCTTTAAATTTGTCCATCCACACACAAGCTTTCCATTTAGTGAAGCCTCAGAGGTCTCACCACTTTCAACCCATAACAACACAACAAAACCACAACATGAAAACGAAAACATGATCGGGAATGAAGCATTGCAACTTCCTCATCCTCATAGTACCAATCCTGCCCTTTCGGGTTTCATCAGATCCTCCTTCTAAGGCGACAGGAGACACCCCTTTCCGGACCCGCTCTCTTCCTTTTTAGTCTGCGACTCCTGACAGACTTTTCTCTGCGATATGGTTTTGATGTTTTTCAATGAATGATCTTAGCTACTGATTTTTGTTATCAGGCACAATTCAACAAATACGACCTATCAAATTCATAGTTTTAACGGCCAATCATTCATAATTTGGCAACAGGAATTTTCCCCGGGCAGC
>DOCA01000156.1 GCA_003503995.1 Holosporales bacterium | reverse complement strand
CCGATTTTATAGGACCACCTCTTAATACCCTAAAATTATGGCAGAATTACACAGGAATTAAACAGGAATTAAACAGGAAAAAATTATCAATATGTCTCTTTCTTTAAGAATGCATGAACAGTTTGAAAAACGTAAACCCTTTCGTTTTGTAACAGGTCTTTTGTTTATCGGATTTTACATAGCCTATCTTGGGTGGCGTCTCACCATCTTTAATATGGACTCCATTTTCCTCTCTTCCATGATGTATTCCATTGATGTTATTGCCTTTATATTAGGCATATTTGTTATTTTTAACGCCTATTCTGGAAAACCTGACTACCCCAAAGAAGCTGCACCTGAAGGCTTAAACGTTGATGTTTTTGTGACCACTTACAAAGAAGACATCGACCTTATAAAAAAAACAGTACGAGCAGCTCTTGCCATACTCTATCCCCACAGAACCATAATTCTAGATGATGGAAATCGCCAGGACATAAAAGAACTAGCCAACTCTTTAGATATTACTTATAGGGCTAGAGGTAAAAATATCAACGCCAAAGCGGGCAATCTAAATTATGGTTTAACACAAAGCACAGCCGATTATATTGCCGTTTTTGATGCAGATCATATTCCCCAACCCGAAGCTCTGGATAAGCTATTGTCTCTTATGGATGATGAGCGGGTTGGCATGGTGCAAACACCTCAGGAATTTTACAACATCGATGGCATTCAATTCATTGATCGCAAAAAAGATAGGAGCCTTTGGAACGAACAAACATTTTTTTATAACACCATGCAGGTCTGCAATAACAAAGATAATTGTATGTCAGGTGTTGGGACAGGTGTTATTTACCGACGTAAAGCCCTCGACGACATCGGGGGGATTCCCGTAGAGACTGTAACTGAAGATGTCCACACTTCCTTACAGCTCCAAAAAGCGGGATGGCTCACTCGATATATTAGCGAAGCCGTCGCCTATGGTGTTGCAGCAGCGGATATAACAGAATTTTATACAACGCGAAAACGCTGGATTCATGGCACTTTCGATGCTGTCTGTAAAGAAAATGTCTTGTTCTGCAAAGAATTAAATTGGCGACAAAAAGTAGCTTATATCCGAGGAGGCGTTGTCTGCTTAGCTGGTTTTCAAAAGTTATTAATGGGAATCCTCCCTTCTTTTTCATTATTTTTTGCCTTGCAGCCCTTTGAAATTACAGCCTTTAACATTCTCATTGTCATGGCCCTTCCTATTTTAGCTCACTTTTTGTTGCAGGAATTTAATCAAAGCCGTTTTTGGCCGAGCAATCTTTTATCATGGCTCTTATTTCCTATTCAAATCGTTGCATCAGCCGCTATTTTTGGCCGTAAAATGCCTTGGAAATCCTCTCTTAAAAACTTTCAAAGCCGCATAGACTATCAGCTGTTAACACCACAAATAAGCTTAGCAGTGTTGAATTTTTGCGCCGTTATCTTTGCAGTATGGCGACTATACCCTAACTATGAAGCTGGCCCCCTACTCAACCTATTTCTTTCCCCCTTCACCAGCGCAACATCGGATCAAGTCAACTTTTTTACTGTGCTCAAAGAAGGCTATACCCTTGATCTCGTTTTAGTCGCTGGATTTTGGGCTTTGTTTAATGTAGTGAGTGTTTTTTCACTCATTCGTTTCATTCAGAAAAAAGCCCAAGCCTCTGAAAAAGAATATCAATTTTATGTTGAATTTCCCCTTGAAATAAAAGAAGAAGACGACAGCATGCACTATGCTGTCACACGAAAATGCTCCCTTGAGAAACTTGAATTTTCAGTCGTAGGAAATACGGATGAGATGCCCCTTCTCTCAGAAAAAAAATTGGCGACTCTGTATACCATATCAGGGCCAATCAATATTACGCTCTCAGGCTTTAAAAGAAAAAAAGAAGAGTATATTGCTAAGATCGGCTTTTATAGCCTTAAAGATAAAGAGCGTTTAGAGGATAGTTTATATTCTGTCAGCTGGCATCGAAGTTTATATCACTACCAAGGGCGCTTTCAGACAAGTCTTGAAAAATTAATATCTCTTTTATCATTCAAAAAGAATAAAAAAATACCAGACGTTAAACCCCTGCTTTTAAAGCCAGAAAATGATCTCGGCGGAAAAAAGTATTTTGCTGCTTTAAAAAGAAGGAACAGTATTAATGCTCTAAATCAGAAAGTCCTTGTTAGTTTTGAAACTCTAAATATAGGGCAAAAAATTAACCTAACGGCCTTTTCTACAGACGGGGCAAATGACTTTGATGTTCATATCCTTGGCGAAATCCCCGACGATGAAAAACCGTTTCTTTCTCGAAATCTAGATGGGTCCGTTGTAAAGCATTACCTTTTTTCTGAAGCAGCATCTTAAAAGATTTAAAGAAGTCTCCGTTGACGGACTAAGCCCTTTCATTTAACGCTTCTTAAAATAAAATTTGACAAACTCCTCTTTGATAAGGTAGGATTTTTAAATGATGTATTTATCTTTAAAACTCTTTTCTACTGATCACATGACTTGGCGCAGCTGGCGCTAATCCCTTTTTGCTGACCTCCTGTTAGCTCCCCTATACTTAAATTTTTTTCTTAATTATATTATTGTGTGATCAAAACCATGTTAAATTTTTTAAAGACCTTTATTCTTCTAGGTGCCTTTAATTCTCTATGTGCCACCCCAACCCTGGGCACAGAAAACACGTCTCAAGCGCAACTTTTGTATGATGCTATTACCCCCTATATCCTAACCTTTGATATTGATGCCCATGCCTCTGGAGATTTCGGCCAAACAGACCTCTCTTTCACTGCTCAGACACAACTTTTGGAAAAGCTTGCACGCCTAATTCAAGCAAAAGAAGAGATTCATTTTCTTTGTCTTGCCTTCCCTTTTAAATCTTCCAATAAAGAGCTTTTGGTTGAAGGATCCCTGCCAGATATGGCGGATTATCACAGCTTAGAATACTTAGAAAACTTCATCATAGCTCTCAAAGAAATTTACCCAAAGATCTCCCTTACAATTATGACGGATGGCTTGCTGTTCAACGATCTTTTTGAAATTCCTGATAAAGACGTTATCGGCTTTGAAGCCCATTTGAAAAAAATCATGAAAGATTTTCCAAATCTAAAGTTGCTTACTTTTTCACAAGTCTTACAAGAAAAGGCAATTTCTCTCAAAAGTTTTAAAGAAGCTGGAACAGCTTATAAACTTCCCAAACCTGTTCCTGCACCACGCCTTGAACTCTTAAAAAAACGTATAAAACACGAAATAAACCATAAGGACCACTCCTTTTCAAAACAATCTTCCAAGCAACAAGATATATTGCTTACACGCTTAGCCATAAAGCTCATCAAACGGGATGAATACCTCAAAGGATTTGTGCAGCGTTTTCAAGAAAAAAAGACTCTTCGCCTCTCCATTCATTATCAATCGGACCTATCGAAAAAAATTGGCCTCAAGATCACCCCCACCTCTGTTATTTTCCCCTGGAATGGTGTCTTTGTCATTCCTCAAAACGGGCAAGGTCAAATCATGCCCCAAGGCCAAGTGGATAAAAAACGCTATCAAAAAGAAACAAAAATGATTCAAGGCATTCCTTTACCTTTTTACCGATGGCGCTCGGGTGTCTAAAACTCTATAAAATTTTATAAAAAGACACCCCCTCCCCCTAACTTCCTTCCAACGACAGTCTTTTTGAAAAGACAGTGTATTAAAAAAATTAAGACATTAAGGAGATTACCATGTCTAAAAAAAACCTGTGCTTTTTTAGCACACCTATACTGCTAGCTTTTTTTCTATTTTTTAATTTAGAAAAAGCAAGTGCTTCCCTCAACAATGATGATGAAGATTCTTCTCAAGTTGACAGCCTCATTGCCCATTATAAATCGACGCTACCCGCAATTAGCGATGAACGAAGTCCCGAAAGTATTGTGGCTTTCCTTCAGTTTTTTTCACAAAAAAAGGATGCTGAAGGTGCAGACAAACTCGTAGAAAAAACAAGGCAGCTCATGGAAACAAATGAGCCTCTCAGTTTTGTTCTACCAGGATTTCCCTTCAAATCATTCAATGAAAAAAAGGTAATCTCCCCAGGGGAAATTGACTTGGGCGATGTTTTAGCCCTAACAATCCTTGATCATCTTTGCCAAAAAATTGAGAGAGTTTATGAAGCTGGTGCTTGCGTTACCGTTGTTCCTGATGCCATACGAATCAGTTGTTTTTTAGAGGTACAAACCCAACGAGAGGACTACATTTCTAATCTGCGCAGGCTTTTGCCCTCAGATCGCATTCGCGTCAAAGAGATCCACGAGTTTGAGAGCAAACCCACAACAGGAAAATCGTTAGAGGAGGTTGCCTTTTTTCTGTCAAAAAGAGGCGGCTGTGGTGTCTGCGATGGCTCTGGTACCTCTTTTGTGAAGCACGAGTTAGAAGGAACCTTTTACATCGAAAGAAAAAAAGAAAACGCCCTTGCGCTCATGCGCGCACAACGAACTTTTCGAGATCATTTTCCAGAAGAGTTAAAGGCGGCTGTAAAAGATTTATCCTATGATGAGTTTTTGCTCTATTTAGCAAACGCAATCAAAAAAGATAATGAAAATCAAGGCACATATAAAAAGCTTAAGAATGCTTTAGAGGGAAAAATCAACGACCACCATCTAAA
>DOCA01000110.1:9563-19516 GCA_003503995.1 Holosporales bacterium | reverse complement strand
TAAGCATTATCTAGGACAGCCCCTAATCTAAAACATAAGGGGCCCTCTTTGAAATTAAATGTCATAAAAAAGGATCTCCTAAGAGACCCTCCACTAATTTTTTGCCATACATACACGCAAAGAAGAATAGCTAAAATTTTATTTTATTTAATATCCCGTTTGAATACGCTCGACCAGTTCTTTGACCGTTGGGATGTAACCATCCTCATAAAAAGGATCCGTTGCAAAACGATATGCATGGTGCCCCGCAAACATTAAGTTATGATCAAGGGACCCCCCATGGGAAATATCCTGCAAGCTTTTTTGAATACAAAACGATCGAGGATCAGCCTTGCGACCTGTGGTTCCTGACGCAACTTGTGACCAATTACTAAAACCACAAGAACTTAGACAGCCCATACAGTCCACTTGGTCCTGATGAATTTGTTTGGCCTGATCAGGCGTTACAAAAACAAGGGTGCCATCGGGCGTTCGCATAGGCTCTGAAAACCCAACAGCTTCCCACTCGGAAACTTTTGCACGATCCGCTTTCGTCATATAGATAGACCGTTGCCTAACCCCAATAAGGTACTCCGTATTAAGAACATCTGTCGATTTTGTACTATAAGTCACTTGACGCTCAGAGCGATCAACAAGATCTTGTAGGAAAGGGTTCAACACAGCAGAGGAATAAAATCCCGTTGGGCTAAACTTATTAAGTAAAATATCCCCTTCTTTCAAAGTCAAAAGACGTTTCTTCCAATCAAGAGAAATAGGACTTTCTTGGGTAACAAGAGGTCTTGTACCAAATTGGAACGCAATGGGGCCAAGCTCTGGGTTGTCGATCCAGTCTTGCCATTCGCTCAGACACCACACACCACCAGCCATGATGATGGGAACCATACCAAGACCAAGATCCCTCATAAGAGAGCGTAATTGACGCACACGCTCATAGGGGCTTTGAGGTTCTGTGGGACTTTCACTGTTGCTCAGGCCATTGTGACCACCAGCCAACCAAGGATCTTCATAAACAACGCCACCAAGCCAGTCAGGAACCTTATGATAGGAGCGTTTCCAAAGAGCTCTAAAGGCCCTAGCTGAAGACACAATAGGAAGATAATGAGATTTATACTTAGCGCAAATCTCACCAACTTTATAAGGCATACCCGCCCCACACGTCACGCCTTCAACGAGATCTTGAACCTTATCCATGATACCGTGAAGAATCTTTTCACAAGCACCCATTTCCCAGAGCACATTCATGTGAATACGCCCCTTGCCCTTTGCCGTTTCATAAGCAATTTTTGCTTGTTCTATACCACCTTGAATGGCCATTTTGATAAGCTCATCATGGCGTTCACGACGTGTTTTTCCATGATAAACAACAGGTAAAGACTCACCATTTTCATCGTATGAATCAGCATTAACAGCAGAAAAAGTGCCAATACCACCAGCCGCAGCCCAGGCTCCAGTTGTTTGTCCCGTTGAAATGGCCACGCCTTTTCCACCTTCAATTAAAGGAAGGTACTCTTTGGCGCCAATTAAAATAGAATTCAAAGATTTCATGATCTTATGCTTTGTCCTGTGTCGTGTCATTAAAAAACGACAAGGAATATTATATTAAAAATAATATTCCCTGCCGGTCGTAGGTAGTTTTATAAATATAGTTGTAAACCTACTATATTTAAGCTTTCTTTTCAGGTTTTACGTCTTCACCTGTCTCTTGATCCAAAGACTTCATGCTCAAACGCACTTTACCTCTTGCATCAACTTCTAGGATCTTAACCCAAACGCTGTCGCCTTCTTTAACAACATCAGAAACTTGCTCAACCCGCTCATTTTTAAGCTGGCTAATATGAACAAGCCCTGTTTTATCGCCCATAAAACTTACGATCGCACCAAAATCCATCAACTTAATGACTTTTCCGTGATGCTTTTCGCCAACCTCTGGATCAAGGCAAACACTATTGATCATAGAAATAGCTTTATCAATGGCCTCGGCTGAATTTCCAGCAACTTCGACTTCACCTTCTTCAGAGATATCGATTTTAACATCAGCTTCTTCACAAATTTGACGAATCATCTTTCCACCTGGGCCGATCAAGTCACGAATTTTTTCCTTTTTGATCTGCATCTTATGCATCTTAGGGGCATTATCGCTAACTTCTGTACGAGCATCAGTTAGAGCATGCGCCATCTCACCAAGGATATGAATACGAGCGTCAAGAGCTTGCTTTAGAGCTTGCTTCATGATGTCACGGGTAATACTTGTTACTTTAATATCCATTTGAAGAGACGTAATACCGTCTTTTGTTCCAGCAACCTTAAAGTCCATGTCTCCGAGGTGATCTTCATCACCAAGAATATCGCTTAGAACAATAAAATCATCTTCTTCTTTGATAAGACCCATGGCAATACCCGCAACAGGCTTATGCATGGTTACACCAGCATCCATCAAGGACAAAGATGTACCGCAAACCGTTGCCATAGAGGAGGAGCCATTCGATTCTGTAATTTCAGAAACAACACGCAAAGTGTAAGGAAATTCTTCTTTGGTTGGGATAACAGGATTAAGAGCACGCCAAGCAAGCTTACCATGACCAATTTCACGACGTCCTGGAGGTCCAAAGCGCCTTGCTTCACCAACAGAATAAGGAGGGAAGTTATAATGAAGCATAAAGCACTCACGGTATTCCCCATCAATACTATCAATGATTTGCTCGTCTGAAGACGTGCCAAGTGTTGTGATCACAAGAGCCTGTGTTTCACCCCGTGTAAACAATGCGCTTCCGTGGACTTGTGGAACAACATTAACTTCGCATTTAATTTCACGAACGGTTTCAAGATCACGACCATCAATACGCGTCTTTGTCTTGATCATATCGCCGCGAACGACTTTTTTCTCAAGCTTCTTAAATTGAGCCAAAGCACGAGCCTCAGTGAACACATCACTATCAGCGTCAATAACAGCCTCAAGAGTCGTAGAACGAAGATCATTTAACTGACCAACACGCTCTTGCTTGTCACGAACTTGGTAAGCTGCACGCATAGCTTTTTCAGCACTCTTTTGAACAGCTGCAAAAACATCACCATCTTCTTTTGAGGTGTCTTCAAGAACCCACGCTTCTTTACCAGCATCAGCCTTAAGTTTGTTAATTGCTTCAATAACTGGTTGGAACCCTTTATGGGCAAACATAACAGCATCCAACATAAGGTCTTCTGAAAGCTCGGAAGCTTCAGATTCAACCATCAAGACGCCTTCAGTTGTTCCGGCCACGACAAGATCAAGATTTGACTCTTTTGCTTGCGCAACGGTTGGGTTCAAAATAAAAGATCCCTCAGAATCAAGGGCAATTTTAGCCGCTGCAACAGGTCCAGCAAAAGGAACACCCGCAATAGAAAGAGCAGCAGAAGCACCAATTAATGCGATGATGTCAGGATCATTTTCCATATCATGGCTCAGCAAGTTACAGATAACTTGTGTTTCATTACGGAAATTATCAGGGAACAAGGGGCGAATTGGGCGATCAATCAAACGAGAAATCAGAATTTCACGCTCTGTTGGGCGTCCTTCACGCTTGAAAAAACCACCAGGAATACGCCCAGCAGCATAGTATTTTTCAACATGGTGCACAGCGAGAGGAAAGAAATCCACACCAGGGGCTGCTTTTTTCGCACTAACAGCTGTACAAAGCACAGATGTTTTTCCGTAGGTCACAATAACCGCACCATCACTTTGGCGTGCAACTTTTCCTGTTTCCAGGGTTAGGGTACGACCACCCCATTCAATTTCTTGCTTATGAGCTTTGAACATATGTCTCAAAGTCCTTTCTTATTTATTTTTAGGGCTCTTAATTTCCTTCTCTATATTCTTAGATGGCGCCAGAGATACATTGTATAGCTCCAGCCTTGTATAGAAAAAATTAAGAGCGCCTATTCATTACACACCAAAGGAACAGCTCCGATGGAATGGCAAAGTGCGCAGGTTATATTAGCGACGTAGACCAAGACTTTTGATAAGAGTTTGGTAACGATTCTCGTCTTTACGCTTTAGGTAATCTAGTAATTTACGGCGCTTGTTCACTTTCATAAGCAAACCACGACGTGAGTGAACATCTTTTTTATGCTCTTTCATGTGTTCTGTTAAATTCAAAATGTGCTCTGTTAGCACAGCAACTTGAACTTCAGGAGAACCTGTATCGCCTTCTTTCGTCGCATATTCTTTAATAAGGGTATTTTTGCGTTCTGGTAACATCGACATCATTATTCCTTTCGATTACTTAATATTAAAAACACGTTTAGGGCGCAAAGATCGTCCATCAACGTCAACAATTGCAACCACTTTATTCTGGTCATTAATGCACAAAGCACAAATTTGATCCGTTAGAATTAAGTCATGTTGCAGATACACCACGGCCTGACCATAACGGAGTTTTTTCTCCTGATCAGGCGTAACCAAAACAGCCGGGATGTCGGCCAGAACTGCCTGGATGGGTCGTATCATCTCACCCAATATACCGTCTTTTTCCAAAACTGCAAGTTTTTCTAGCGATAAAGCATTTTCTAAGGACATGGCCCCTACCTGAGAGCGCTTAATAGACACGGCATATCCATAACAGTCAAGGATTTGCCCCATATCTCGGGCAAGAGAACGGATGTATGTTCCCTTAGAACACAAAGCCTTGAAAAGGGTTTTATCGGGTGTATGGGAAAGGATCTCTAAGGAAAAGACAGTAATGGAAGAAGGCTTTAAAACAACCCCTTTTCCTTCTCGCATAAGATCACATGCACGCTTGCCCTCAATTTTCTTAGCAGAATATAAAGGGGGCAATTGATCAAGAGGGCCAATGAAGCGGGGTAAAATTTCTTCGATATCTTTTTGAGTTGGTCGATTGGAAGAGCGGTGCAAAACTTCTCCTTCAAGATCATCGGTTTCCCGTTGTTCCCCCCAACAAACCTCAAAGATATATTCTTTTTTCTCATCCATAAGATAATCAACGGTTTTTGTCGCTTCTCCGATGGCAATAGGTAAAATACCTTCTGCTAGGGGATCAAGAGTTCCACCGTGACCAATTTTTGTTTTGCGGGGAAAAAGACGGCGAACTTGCTTGACCATATCAAAAGACGTGGGGCCAATGGGTTTGTATAAAACCAACCAGCCATCATAGGGTATTAATTTTGAAATAGAATCACTCAATAACACTTAGTCCGCTGCTAAAGGAGGGGTGACTGTTGGCTCCTCAATATCTTGAGAAACATGAGTCGACACCAAAATAGAATTGATTTTATTGGCTTCATAAAAAGACTCATCTTCGACAAAGCGAATCCGCGGGAGAAACTTCATCGTTAGTTCCTTAGAAAGGACTTTACGAATTTGATATTCATTCTCATTGAGAACCTTAGTAGCCTCAGTCATATTTTCGCCCATAATAGACGTGACATAGGCACGGCCATGACGTAAATCAGGACTCATACGCACTTCGCCAATACACACATGTGCTTTAGCCAAGACTGAGCTATGGAAATCAGAACGGGTTAGAATTTCGCTAATAATGTGGCGAATTTGTTCCCCAACCTTAAGTTGACGTTGGCTGGGGCCCGTTGATGTCTTTGAAAACAATGTCATACTATCAAATACTCTAAGTTTACTCTATAGTTCTTGCAATTTCTTGAACTTCAAAGCACTCTATCACATCTTTAGGTCGAATATCATTATAATTCTCAAAGGCCATACCACATTCGTAACCCTCTTTAGCCTCTTTGACTTCGTCCTTAAAGCGTTTGAGGGTTTTAAGAGAGCCTTCGTGAATAACAACGTTATCGCGGAGCAAGCGAACCTTGGCGCCACGTTTCACAAGACCACTGGTCACATAACAACCAGCAACCTTACCAACCTTCGTGATGTTAAAGACTTCACGGATTTCAGCATAGCCAAGGAAATCTTCTCGTTTCTCGGGCGTCAAAAGACCGCTAACAATCTTCTTAATATCGTCAATTACATCATAAATAATTGAATAATAACGGATTTCAATATTTTCTTTTGCGGCAAGTTGGCGGGCTTGTGGGTTTGAACGCACATTAAAACCAACCACAAATGCATTGGTTGTTTGAGCCAAAGTAATATCACTTTCGTTAATACCACCAACTCCTGTATGTAAAACGCGAATCTCCACTTCATCACTTGGAATTTTATCAAAACTCCCCATGATTGCCTCAACGGATCCCTGAACATCGGACTTAATAATCACAGAAAGTGTTTTTCTTTCTGTATCAGAAGAACCTTGCATCAACAGGTCCATAGAAGCCTTGCGCATTTTAATGGCTTTACGGTCTTTTTCTTTTTGAGCACGGTATTCAGCAACATCCCGAGCACGAGCCTCATCGTCAACGACAACGAAAGAATCACCTGGAATAGGTGCCCCAGAAAAACCAAGAACTTCGACAGGCATAGCCGGTGTAGCTTTCTTGATTTGCTTACCCTTATCATCAATAAGAGCTCTGACCTTGCCCCATTCAGAACCAGCAACAAAAATATCGCCAACTTTAAGGGTTCCTCGTTGGACCAAAACCGTTGCAACAGCACCTCGACCTTTTTCAATACGAGATTCAACAACAGAACCAATGGCATCACGGTTCGGATTTGCACCAAGTTCCAAAATTTCAGCTTGTAACAAAACAGCTTCTTCAAGTTTATCAATATTTAAACCTTGTTTCGCGGAAACTTCAACGGTTTGAATATCACCACCCATTTCTTCGGTTACAAGTTCATGGGTCAACAGTTCGCTCCGCACCCGGCTTGGGTCAGCACCTGGTTTATCCATCTTATTAATAGCAATGATAATGGGAACACCTGCAGCCTTAGCATGGTTGATAGCTTCAACGGTTTGCTCTTTAATACCATCATCAGCAGCCACAACAAGAATAACAATATCTGTGACATCCGCTCCTCGAGCACGCATCTCAGAAAAGGCCGCGTGACCTGGTGTATCAATAAATGTGATTTTTTTATCAGAAGCTAATTGAACCTGATACGCACCAATGTGTTGAGTAATACCACCAGACTCGCCTGTCACAACATCGGTCTTACGAATGGCATCCAATAAGGATGTTTTACCATGATCAACGTGCCCCATAACAGTCACCACAGGCGCTCTTGGCTCTTGCAACTTTTTAGGGTCATCTTGAGGCAACAAGCCTTCTTCCACATCTGCATCGGACACACGGATAATTTTATGACCAAACTCCGTCACAATTAATTCGGCCGTATCAGCGTCAATATTTTGGTTAAGGGTCGCCATAACACCAAGGCTCATTAGTTTCTTAATGATTTCACCTGCTCTCACAGCCATTCGGTTGGAAAGCTCTTGAACCGTAATAACCTCCGGCACCACAATGTCACGGACTTGTGTCTTGCTATCTTGCATCCCACTTTGTTGGGCTAATTTTTTCTCTTTTGCCCGACGTCTTGCTGCATCACTTCGTTGGCGACCATCATCGTCTCCAGCAGCCATGGCATCTTGTACGGAATACACAACAGGCTTATGCTTGTTTTTCTTACCAAGAGAAAGGGTCTTACGAGATTTTTTATCACTTTCAGAATCATCATCGCTCTTCTTTAAAGAAGATTTTACACGACCGCCTGCAAGAGGCCCCGTATCAAGTGAGGGAGCAACAGAAAGAGGGTCATCTACTGGTGCAGATGCTCGACTTTTAGTTGCTTTCTGTGCAGCTTCCTGCTCGGCGCGCTTTTCTTCTTCAAGACGTTTTGCTTCTGCAGCTTCTTTTTCAGCATGCTCTTTTACCGCAAGAGCCTCAACTTCGTCTTGTTCGCTTTGTTTTTGACGTTCCGTTAAATCTTGTTGGCGTTTTGCATCTGCTTCATTCAGAAGACGTTGCTCTTCAGCTTTCTTTTCGTCACCAGCTTGAGCCATTTCCAAAATACGCTTACGCTTTGCAAGCTCAGCATCACTTAAGGCGGCGCCAGACGCTGCATCAGACTCTTTTCCAATGACTCTTTTTTTCTTAACTTCAAAGGTCACAGCCTTGCTGCGTCCATGGGAGAAACTCTGGCGAATTTTTCCAGCATCAACCGTCTTTGTCAGCTCTAATTTTTTAGAGGACAGACTAAGGGTCTTTTTTTGATCTGTCTTATTATCTTGATCCGCCATTTTTTCTCTACGCTTTCCGTTACATTTTATTCACCATACATACCGCACAATGGGTGCGAATGCAAATCTTACACTCTTAGTTGTCACAGGACTAAACTTCATCAGAAGAAGATTGTTCTGCCACTACAGCTTCCTCTGCTTCGGCCGCAGCTTTTGCTGCATCTTCTTCTGCAAACCAATGCTCGCGTGCTTTCATAATCAAAGCATTTGCATCACGCACAGACAAATTATCAATTAAATCAACAAGCTCATCTCCTGCAAGATCAGCAAAATCATCAAGGGTTTTAATACCCTTTTCAGCCAACATCACAAGACGCTCTTTGGACAAAACATCAAACCCAGCCAAATCATCAGCTACACCCAAGCTTTTTAATTTCTTCGCATGTTTTTCTTCAAGAGCTTTTACATAAGCCTTTGCTCGATTTTGTAGCTCTTGTGCAAGCTCCTCTTCAAAACCTTCAATACCTGTCAGGTCTTCCAAAGGCACCATGGCAATTTCTTCAATATGCTTAAAGCCTTCGCTAATCAAAAGGTGGGCAATCACATCATCAATATCCATTGCTTCAATAAAGATTGCTGAAATTTCTTTGACCTCCGCCGCACGACGCTCAGACTCTTGCGTTTCAGAGCTTACATCAAGGTTCCACCCAGTCAAAATACTAGCAAGGCGTACATTCTGTCCACGTCGTCCAATAGCAAGACTCAATTGGTCATCAGGAACAATCACATCGACCTTTCCTGCCTCTTCATCCAAAACAACTTTAGAAACTTCTGCTGGCACCATAGCATTCACAATGAAAACAGCCGGATTATCAGACCAAGGAATAATATCAACCTTTTCGCCTTGGAGCTCGGTTACAATGTTTTGCACACGACTTCCTCGCATACCAACACAAGCCCCAACAGGATCAATACTTTTATCCCCCACATAAACAGAGAATTTAGCGCGACTTCCTGGATCACGAGCAACAGCCTTGATTTCAATTTGGCCATCATAAATTTCAGGCACTTCTTGAGTAAACAGTTTAGCCAAGAATTGCGGATGAGTTCTTGATAAAAACACTTGAGATCCACGGGGCTCTGGGCGAACATCTTCAATATAAGCCCTAATACGATCTCCTACACGCACAGCTTCTCTTGGAATAAGCTTATCGCGCATAATGATACCCTCAGCCTGGCCCAACTCAACCATCACGTTTCCAAATTCAACACGCTTGACAACAACATTGATAATTTCACCAACACGATCCTTGTATTCTTCATACTGACGAGAGCGTTCTGCTTCTCTAACTTGCTGAAAAATAACTTGTTTTGCCGTTTGGGCAGCCACACGACCAAAATCAAAAGGCGGCAAGTCATCCACAATAAACTCACCAATTTCAATATCAGACTTAAGACGGCGCGCATCTTCCAAAGTCAATTGAGCACTTTCGTTTTCAACTTCTTCAACAACTTCACGGTAAGCATGCATAACAATTTCACCCGTCTCTCGGTCAATGGTCGTGCGTACATCGCGATCGTGACCATATTTTGCTCGGCTTGCCTTTTGAATAGCGACTTCCATTGCAGAAATAATAACTTCGCGGTCAATTCCTTTTTCACGAGCTACCGCATCTGCAACACCTAAAATCTCTGTTTTCATGCTTGCTACCATTTTTTTGTCTCCTAAATTTTAAAATCAGGGTTTAATTTTGCCCGTTGAATCTGATCATAAAAGATCTCAACAGACGTGCTGCCATCAGGCGTTATATCGTTCTCACCAAGCACTAAAACTACTTTTTCATCATCCACTTCTTGGAGAGTTCC
>DOCA01000110.1:0-9483 GCA_003503995.1 Holosporales bacterium | reverse complement strand
GGAGAAGATACTTCAAGAATATAAGCTGATTTAATGGGATCTTCAACATCCATAAGCGCTGAAATCTCTCGATTTGCCTTAACACAATCAGCAACTGTAATAGGCTTGTGATCAAGGCGCTCAATGGATATATCCAACTTCAATCGCCCAGACCCAATAACAAGAATTTCAACAATGCTATATCCTAAATCATTCAAAGCAGGCTCTACAAGCGCCTCAAGGCGTGATGCCAAATCCATTTTTTACTCCAACTTATATAACAAATCTGGCTCCAGTTTCTCTAATGAGCTATCTACATTAAGAACAAAGCGCAGATATAAGGTATTAAAAAAGGTGGGTCTTTAAGGACCCACCTGCATAATTTTATTTAATATCTTTGCAGACTTACCTGAATTATATATATTTTAAGGTAGGATGCAAGTTTTTTATAAGGAATATGAATGAGTCTTTACAATAACCTCATACAAACAAAGATTTTTTCCTCAATAGCGGGAAATTTTATGGGTGAAGACGCCCTTGGTAATAAATATTACGAAGAAAAACTTTTGCTTGGAAAACCCCAAAGAGCCCAAAAACGCTGGGTTATTTACAAATCAGGCCAGGTTGAGGCATCAACGGTACCGGCAAAGTGGTTTGCCTGGCTACATTATACAAGTGAGCGCCCATTATGTGGTGAGCCCCACTGCTGGGAGAAACCTCATATCCCTAATAAGACAGGGAGCAATGAAACTTATCACCCTAAAACAAGCCTTCTGAATGAAAAAATAGATGATAAAGAACCTGCAACGGTTTATGAATCTTGGACACCAACGCAGGATACTTCCCATGAAAAATAATACAATCGAAACATTAATGGGAGCCGTTGTTCTCCTTGTCGCCGGATTCTTTTTTGTTTTTGCCTACCAAAACAGCGGGTCTAAGGTTATAGACTCCGTTGAATATTCAGCAGCTTTTGACCGTGTTGACGGTGTTATTGTTGGTTCCGATGTCCGTATGAGTGGTGTTAAAGTTGGGACAATTTCAGCTCTTACCATTGACCCTCAAACATATCTTGCAAAAGTTTCTTTCACCGTCAACAAAAATATCAAGCTCCCAAAAGATAGTTCTGCTGAGGTTGTTAGTGATGGCTTGCTTGGTGGAAAATACCTCGCTATTGTGCCAGGAGGAGATGAAACCTTTTTAGCAGCAGGTAACACGATTATCCATACCCAGTCTTCCGTAAACCTCGAGGCGCTTATTGGACAATTAATTTTTAGTCAAAAGCCTAAAAATACTCCTGAAAATAACGACACAAATTAAAAAGAGAGGTCTCTTTTAGACCTCATGACGAAAGAAGTATCACGTGATTTTAAAAAAAGTTATTTACTATTTAATTTTGAGCACCCCCCTATTTGTTCCCCTTAACTCTTCAAAAGCAGAGACAGTAGAAAAGATGGAAGGGGCCTTTCGTGATACCGTTATTATAGGCGCCCTTGATAAAGTTACCGCTCGTACATCGACCATAAAAATCAAGGTCGGAGAAACTGTTAAAATTGGCACCTTAAAAGTAAGAGCCATACGAGCTTGGCGCTCAAATCCAGAAGAAATGCCCGAGTCAAAGGTCTTTTTTGAAATCACCGAGAAAAAAGATATAGATAAAAATGAGGTTCAAGAAGTTTTTCGGGGGTGGATGTTTGCCTCAAATCCCTCCTTGTCTGCCCTTGAACACCCCGTCTATGATGTTTGGGTTGTGCAAGTTCAAGGCCCTGAGGACAATAGTGACCTCCCAGCGTCACAATTAGTAGATGAAGAAACAAGCCAGCGCATCGATGACTTAATCGATAAACTCATTGATCAAAGCGCAAACGACATAGACCTTACCCCTGAAGCCTTAGACATCATAGAAAAGAAAGCCTCTCAAATGACCGCACAAGCAGAAAGCCTCGAACAGCCTACACCAGAAGGAACAATCATTCTTTCCCATGGTCATTCTAAAAACGCCCTTGGCGCAGAAATCAAGAATATTGAAGACAAACTTAGCCTATCAGAAATTTCATTTGAAGATTCTCTTATTCTAAAAGGGCTATTTGAAGAAATGAAAAACTCCCCCATTGGTTTGAAGCTCATAGAACATAAAGGCCTTAATGCGGAAATGACCCAGCAAGCCGTTTTATATGATCATCTTATAAAACCTGTTGGCCACTACCCTGATGGCACACCTTTGGCAGACTTTGATCGAAAGTTCTATGAAACCTTTCCCGTTGTAAAGGCTACTCAGGAGCGGGGAGAAATTTTTAAGAAACTCATTCAACAGGCTCTTCCTAAAAAAGGTGTTGTTGGATCTTGTCCCTGTGGTTTGATGGATGATCTTTTGCGTTTGAACTATGATGATGCAGGAGGTGTTTCGCTTGTGGGAATTGATCTTGATCAACAGGCCCTTGACCAAGCCAAAGAAAATGCAGAAAAACTTCTAGTCTTGATACCACACTACCTAGAAAAAAGAGATGCTTGGGATCTTGAAAGCTCCGAGCGCTTTGATATCTTGACCAGTAACGGTCTCAACATCTATGTAAACGATGAGGAAAAAGTAAAATCTCTTTATCGCTCTTTTTACGACTCTCTCAAACCTAATGGTGTACTTGTGATCAGCGCGCTTACCCCCCCTCCGGCCCTAGATCCCAAATGTGAGTGGGACTTCTCAAAAATCGATCCGGAAGCTCTTTTGATGCAAAAACGTATTTTGAGCGACATCCTTAATATAAAATGGCTTAACTTCAGGCGTTCTGACGTAACGGTTGCTCAGCTCAAAGAAGCAGGGTTTAAAAGCGTGGATATCCATTGGGATCAAGCAAAAATATTCCCAACTTTCTTCTGTAAAAAATAAGATATTTTTTCGCTTTTTTCATTTACAGTTCTTTAATCTTTTCCAGTTATCCTTATATAAGGATACATGTATTTATCCACACAGTGGGATAAGAACTACTTATGAAAAACAATAAAAAAGAGAATTTTATAAAAGCACAGCTTTCAAAAATCCTTCACAATGAGCTACTCCAATTCACAGTTGTTGCTCTCGTTGTTTCCGCTGTTCTTTTCGCCTTATATGGCTTCTCATCTCTTTTTCACAGCGGAGAAGAAAGTGTTGCTTTTTTCATCACCCGCGGCCTTCATCTCATCATTGTTTGCTTTCTTGCTTGGACTCTGATGCGTCTCTTTCGCCTTGTTGGCGTTGGGCTCTTTCAAAAAAAGACAAAAAAATACGTGCCGCGCTATGTTATTACTCTGTTCAATTGGCTTGTAATCATCGGAGCCGTTCTTTTTATTACCGTGTCAGTCTTTGGCCAATCTGCCTGGGCTCTCGTTACAGCAGGAGGGTTAATTGGTGCTGGACTCGCCTTTTCTATCAAAGGCATTGTGATGGACATGATTTCCGGCTTGATCCTTGATGTTGAACATACTTATAAAACAGGAGATTGGATTAAGCTTGATGAAAATACCATTGGTCAAGTTTTGAAAACCACATGGCGCCACATCGAAGTAGAAACAGAGTATAAAACACTCATCATCATTCCCAATGGTCGCCTTGTCGCTAGCCCGTATGAAAACCTCTCCCATCTTCAAGGGGTTTATGCAGAGCACTTGTCTCTTGCTGTGGACCATGATGTTGCGGTCGAGCGTGCTGAACGTGTCTTAACCGATGCAATTTTAAGTATAAAAGAAGTTGTAGATACGGGAATTTATGCTGTTTTTGCCGAGAAAGCAACGGAAGGTGGTATCATTTATACGATGAGATACGGTGTTAGAGGGTATGATAATTTTCGTATCATGCGCCACAAGGTTATCGATGCAGTTACCGCAAAACTCCATATATCTGGCATGGCTATTTCTGAAACTTTTGGCCAATATTGCCTCTCAAAAGCAGTCCCTTATTTCCAAGCACCAGAAATGCCCATTCCTGATGTGTTAAGAAAAGTAAGTCTATTCGCCGTTCTAACCGATGACGAGTTAGAAACCCTCAGTGCCAAAGCAACAAGGCACCTAGTAGACGTTGGTCACGAGCTCATTACAAAAAATGATACGACCGACTCCCTCTTTGTCATTGCTGAAGGTGTGGTTGATGTGGTAATTCCTCTCACAAAAGACAAAATAACCAAAGATCACGTTGTTGCAAGCCTTGGAGAAGGAAACTTTGTTGGGGATCGCTCTCTCTTGCTTGGTGAACCACGCTCTGCCACCGTTCGAGCACACACAAAAGTTCTGACCTATGAAGTAAGTAAAGAGGACTTCCAACCGATTTTGCAAGCACGTCCGTCTCTCATTAATGACTTATCTAAAATTGTTTTCGATCGAGAGCAAGACACATCCAAAAAAATAAGTGACGCGAGTCAAACAAAGAAGGAAGCTAAGACTCTTCAGGATGAAATTATAAAAGGTATGAAGAAGTTCTTTGGCTTATAGAAATCACTGCAAAAATACTCTCCTTTTTTTATTTCTTCTAAATTATCTCCCAAACGTACTCTTTTCAATAAAAGTCTAGTTTCGTTATCAAAGATGGGGCCTCTAATTTTTAAGTAAAAGGCAGGCATGACATTCGGTATTTTTTGAGGATAGTCATAGTCTTAAGTATCTAACTTCTATGATAAAAATTTTTAATACTACTCTCGTTCAAAGTTAAATCATGATTGAGGTATTCTTCATATATTAAAAATATCTATGAATCAACTTTCTTATCAGCATACCCTTTTATTTATATATCTCCCACCTTTTACAGAACAACTTGCAGAGACATTGTGGTACTTCGATAAAAGGACTATCCTTGAGAACTATTCAATTAAAATTTTAGTAATCTTTCTGGGGTTGCCTTGGAACATTAGAAAGCTGCAATAAGGCCCAGTATGAGGATCGACCAAACGCGGGGCCATCTCAAAATCAGATAGGGAATTTTTTCATGGCTTCGGCGTATTCTCTTTGGGCATCCTTCAGGGACAGTTTTGAGTAAACCTCAAGGGACTGGCGGCTTTCATGGCCTGAATAGGGTTGGATAAAAGCATCTCCGATGCCTTTTCGCTTGAGCCACGTGAATAAGAAATGCCTCAGTTTGTGCGGTGATATTGAGTGCTCAATGCCTGCTGCCTTGGTATAACTTTCCAAAACTTTTCTGATACCACGATCTGTGTAGGCTCTTTTCCATGAGGATTCAAAAAGATGTTTTGCTCCTTTTTCCTTCATATTTTGCACGTGCATGGCCAAAACTTCTTTAAATTCTACTGGAAACGGAACTATTCTATCTTTTTTACCCTTTCCTTGATTGATTCTAATTTGGCATTGGTCAAAATCAACATCCTCAATTTTGATATTGATAAGCTCACTGACTCTAGCTCCCGTATAAATAAGGGTTTTAATGATCAACATATGCTTCATGTTTTTAGCGTCCCAAACGGCTCTATAGAAACGATGAATTTCTTCTTCCGTTGGTACATAGGGAAGCTTCTTCGGCTTCTGCTCTTTGGGGATATCGAGCTCTAGTCGGATGTGACGAAACAGGTCGCTGATGTAATTGTAGTCAGGGTTTTCTTTTTTGATCTCTCTTGCAATCTTTTTTGCTTTTTGCTTAGGCGGCGTTCTGGTAAATGTCATTGTCATTCTCCTGTGGCTTAATTTCTGATTTTTCAATATCGAGGCTTTTGCTCATATCCAAAGGAAACAGACCATAAGGATTTATATGAGCGTGAATGAGAGGGGTTAGAGCTCGCCAATCTTCAGGGGTAAATTTATCTTTCCAAACAGGATCTTTGAGAACTTCTTGGATCATGAGGGTATTGATATAGACCAGACATACTTGCAGGAGTTGCAAGGATAGGATGGTGTTTTCTTGGTCCACAGTGTTGTTTGTTGATACTTCTCCGAGCTTGCCGAAGAACAAAAAATCAACGACGCCATTAACGCGCTCCACAATATTCAGGGACGCATTAATTTCAATACGAAGTTCTTCCTCCGCGAGATAACGACAAAGGAAAATGCTCTTATTGGCTTTTCCCAACTCCATGAGGGCTTGGTAGGTAGGATGTTCGTAATTGTCTTTGCTAAATCGCTTTAAAAGTACATCTGTTTCTGCTGTGCCTTTCTTTAAAGCCGCCGTGTACTTGACTATTTCGTCATATTGCTCACGGATTAGATCCCAGTTTATGGGAGATTCTAAGATGTCTTTTAAGTGGGGGTATTTCTTTTTGTCGCCTGGAAAGGCCACATGAAGTTTTTGAACGTGAATCCTTTTAATTCGGGGAAGAAGGTCAACTTTCAAAAGCTCAGAAAACGCAAATCCCAGAGTACTTTGACCGTGGGTATCGGTATATGTTTTAGTCATATTCATTTTTGTAGAATGGCGTAATACACCCTCCAACATGGAAGCTACCTCTGATGAGGTGCAGTTTTTTAGCTGGGAATAAATGCACAGAGAGTTTGTGTCTACATGCCAGTAAACCATGACCCCATAGTCTTTGTATCTTGGGTGCCAGCTCGACATGATATTACCCATCCACGAACCCAGCTGTTTTGAGTCACAGGCACACCCTGTACTAGCTATACCCCATATTTTTGGATCCCTGATGTCTATGGTTGCATTGATAATATCAACAAGGGCGTTTCTGATATTTTCAGCGTTAATGAAACGGCGCTTTATATAGCATAGGTCTGAATAATTTTCGTCACCATTGCTAGCACTCATGCGCTTCAGGCCCGTATTGTTTCCAAGGGCACACAGACATAACAGAAGTCTCTTGCTTAGAGTTTCATTGGGCAGCTTTTGATTGGCTGCAATAGTTTTAAAGTGCTGCGTAAAGTTGGTCCTGTCGTTGGTTTCCTTAAGAAGGTCTAGCAAATTCACAATTGGCCAGCGTTTATGAATTTCATTTTTTAGTAAAATAAGATTCATTGGTTCTTCTTGGGGCTCTGAAGGAGAGACTTTTATGTGACTTTTGTTTTTTCGTTTAAGAATTTTAATCTTCGTGTTGAAAGGCAGGGTATCATTCAGGTTCTGTAGTTTTAGAGTCAGCTTCTCTTGGAGAGGTTTTATAAAGTCATCGGGATTTAAGGGTAAGTCTAACTCTTTAAAGTAGGTCTCTTTGTTCTCATAAAAATCAACAGGCACATCTGAATCTGGATCACGGTAACGATACGCTCCATCAACCCAAACATCCTTAAATGTGAGCTTCGAGCTCAAAACTTCAAAAATAGCCATTTCATAATTAAAGCGGTTGATGAGGGTTTTTCCATCTTCATTCTCTATGGACACAAGGGCGCTCCAAGAGTCAGAGATAAGTCCTTCCACGGGAACATCTTCAGAGGATGGAAAATATTTGTCGGGGCTATCTTTGTATTTCTTTATGAGAGAAAGGGACTTCAAAACAAGCGTTTGGGCGGGGTTCTGGGATTTAAAATCCAGCATATCCAAAATAGAAAAGAGGACCGACCGTGCAGAGTGGGCGTAGGAAGCATACATATTTTTGTTAACATTATAAGTGTACCAGTTTCCCCTATGCTTCAGTTCTTTTACTAAATTCTTGAGGGTAGAGGCGCTTACCTTTGGGTAAATGACCTCTTCAATTTTACCCTCTGGCGATCCCAAAGAAAGCTCAGCCAAGGAATACAAAATATCAAACTTTCCATCAACACGCTTAACGCTCTTGAGGATAGAGTCTTTCAAGGACGTTTCCGACTTTGTCCTTACCCGGTGAATCATTTGCTTAAATTGGTCAACCAGGGTGTCTGTTATTTGGTGTGAGCGATGATGACAAAAGGCAGCTAGTGTAGAGAGACGGATACTCTCAGAGTGTGATTTGAGATCACTTGGTATTTCACCACCAATCCTTAAAAAGTATTTTTTGATCAGTTTATGAGAAAATCCCTTGAATAGATCTTTAGGTAATTCAAGGGAGCGAAGCCGTTGAAGCTTCTTAATTTCAAATCCAACGTTATTTTTACGAGAGCCCTTAGTTTCTTGTTTGATATGGCGCAGATATAAAACTTCTGATTTTTGAACAACTGGGAGACCATCATCTGAGTCAATCAGTTGATCAAGAGTTGTTCTAGAGTGCGAAGATAATGCCGCTGAAATTACTTTAAAAAAGCCTTTTTCAAAATGGTGATAAGCTAGTTTAACCCGCGTATCTGTTACATCAGATTTGAAAGGTTCTAGCTTTTGTATCTTCAAATAAATATCGGCTTCTACCCTACATTGAGAAAGGGTTAAACCATCGTCAGCAATTCTTTGGATCAGGTGAGTTGTTAACCCTTGCACATCCGATAGTGTTGCTGTTCTATACCCTAAAAACGCTCGAATTTTTTGACGAAACCGCTTTGCCGTTCTGCCTTCCCAGTCAAAGCTCTCACAGTCTTCAATGTCGCAGTCTAATTGCACAGAGAGGGATGTTAAAAGATCCAAGGGAATAAGGTCTGAATTTAAAAGAGGCCTACCTTCTCGTTCATAAAATTTCAGTAAAATTGCAAAAGCTAATTTATGCTTAAAATAACTTCTGTTGTGATCCGACACTTCTTGGAGAAGCTGAAGCATATCCTCGCTTACGAGGGGATAAGTATAAGCTCTAGGAGCTTCATGAGATGTTTTTGATTCTTCATGCACTTTGATCAATAAGCACACTCTGAAAAGAGTTTGTAACGCTTTTTAGGATCCTCAAATTCGACAGCCTTTGGGTCGAACTCATCTGCATCAAAATCTCTCCCCAACCACTCTGAACGACTTTTATGTTCTTCATGATTGGGATCAGATAAAATTTCTAAAAGATCAACGTAACCCCAAATACCACCGCAATCCTCTGGAGGACAGGCACGTTTTCCTTTGATGCACCGAGGGTATATTTGATCTTTCTCAGAGGGAAGAATTTTTTCAAGGGTAACAAGATGCTCCCAATTATCACCAAAATCATAAACATATTCTGCTTGTGGGTTTTTTAATGAAAAATAAGAAGATATTTGAGTATCCCAAGATGCTGAAATATCAAGATCACTCCAACCTGTATCATCCGGAATAGCAATATATTTCTTACCCAAAGTCTTTGGATGCTTCATATAAAAGTGATGTAAATGACAATCTAGCCAGCCCATACTGTCTTGAATAGCAACGTGAAAATCATAAAATGAGTAGGAAGCTGGCACTTGAATGCGGCGCCAGATAGGTGGCTTACTGCCTTGTATCAGAATCTTAAATTGATAAATCATCTCAGTCATTTTATGTTCCATTTTTTTATTCCTGTAAGTGTGGAAGTAGGTAGTTGAAAACCATTTATATCCCATGATTTTTCATCAATCAAGGTGTTTTTTTGAAATTAGTAGAGAAAATGATAAACAACTGGAAAAACGGAACTTTGAGAGTTGTATTTTTAGAGAATCTCCTGTGTAAATAAACTAAGGGGGAAATGCTTCAGAAAATATGAATTCCCTATTGTATTTTGAGATGGCCCCGCGTTTGGTCGATCCTCATCATGGGCC
>DOCA01000040.1 GCA_003503995.1 Holosporales bacterium | reverse complement strand
AAAAGTGTAAAGAATGTGATGTTAGGGTAATTGTTAATATCGCAGGAAAAGGTGCTGAAACAGGTGAGGATAAGGAAAGTTGGCAAAGAGTAGCAAAAGATCAAGAGGCAATGGGGGCAGAGGCATTAGAGTTGGATATAGGAGGACCACATGGGGTATTTGGACAGCCAGAGCAGATTAAAGTTGCAGCTTCTATGGGAGTCGATCCCGAAAAAGCAGCCAGAGTGACAAGGTGGGTTAAGGAAGTGGTAGATATTCCAGTGATACCAAAAATGACTCCTTTAGCTGCTATTACGGATGTCGGGTTTGGTGTTCAAAAAGCTGGTGCGGATGCTGTTACAGCAAATAACGCCCTCTATGGTATTTTTATCGATCATGAAACCGGTAGTTTTTATGGCACTCCTGCTTGTTGTGGATATTTAACACGGGATTTTCTACCATTCTCATTGGCAAAAGTGTTAGAGCTTACAACGTCTTTAAAAATCCCTGTTTTAGGTTGTGGTGGAATATGGAATTATGAAGATGCCATAAGATATGTGATGGCTGGATGCCCTATTGTACAAGTATCTTCTGCAAAATATTTTAAGGGTTCAAGTGTGCTTAAAGGAATAATCGATGGTTTAAATAAATATTGTGACGAGAAAGGATACAAGTCTACAGAGGAATTTAGAGGAATCGTGAAGGAGCAGATAAAATTCATCAGAGATTTGCCAAGGGAAAAGGAGATTATTTCACCTTGGGTTTTGCCTTCTTCCTTGATGCCAAAGTTCGACATGAAAAAATGTACCGGATGCCTGATTTGTGAGAGAATGTGTCCATACAATGCAATAACTGTGGATAAAGAAAAGAGTAACAAAGTCAATGACAAGTATTGTATGGGTTGTGGTATGTGCGTAGGGGCATGTCCTGAAAATGCCATAACCCTAATTGAAAGAAAAACCGGGGAGGAGATCTGGAACGGCAGAGGAACAGCAAAGTTTAAGGAATGGGATAAAGAATAAGGTATTGGTAGGTTTTAGCACTTCTTTGTGGTTGAAGATAAGATATGTCTCGGGGAATAGAAGGATGAGAAGAAGTTTAAGCATACTTCAATTGAAATTGGAGAAAACAGGAAAATGCAGACTACGGGTATCATAACGGAGATAAAAAGATATGCTATTCATGATGGTCCCGGTATAAGAACCACAATATTCGTTAAAGGTTGTCCGTTGAGATGTACGTGGTGTAGCAGTCCCGAAACATGGGAACCATACCCGCAGATATATTTTAAAGCAATATCATGCAAAGAATTTGGGGACTGTATAAAAGCGTGTCCTATTGACGCAATAACTATGAATAAGAATTACAAAATCGATAGAGACCGTTGTACACTTTGTATGAAATGTGTGGAAGCATGCAATTCTGGTGCACTGGTTACCGTTGGAAGAATAGTGACATCTGAGGATGTGGTGAGGGAAATAGAGAAGGATATCGTTTTTTATAAAAAGTCGGGTGGAGGTGCAACGATATCTGGCGGTGAGCCACTATTTCAACCGCATTTTGTTTCTAGAATTCTTAAACTCTGTCATAAAAAAGGAATACACACTGTTTTGGATAGCTCCGGATATGCAAAACCAGAACATGTGAAGCAAGTTCTTGAAAATGTTGATCTTGTTCTTCTTGATCTTAAACACATGGATCCAATAATGCATAAAGACTACACCGGGGTTTCAAATGAATTAATAATTGAAAATGCAAAATTGATGGCTAAAAAATGCAAAATGAGGATATCATTGCCTCTTATTAAAGGGATCAACGATTCCGAGGAAAATATAAAGAAGACAATTGAGTTCACAAAATCTCTTGGCATAGAATGTATAGATGTTGAACCTTTTCATGCTTTAGGAGAGAGCAAATATGAAATGCTTGGAATGAAAAATCCATTTCACGACTTCGAGGAGGTCTCTTCTCAAGAAGTAAACAAGGTGATAGAGATCATTCAATCTGCTGGTCTAAGAGCGACAAGAGGACGTACAATGTAAAGAGAAATGTTGTTTAGTGCATAAGTGACATAAAAAATTTAGCTCAGTGCGGTCCCTACCACCAAGCTGGAGATCTCCTACATTCCTGAGCAGTTGCCGAGCAGGGAAAAGGATCTCGAGAATCCAGAGCACAGGTTTACTCCCTAACTTCGCCACTTAACCTTTTTCAGGCTGGTTGAGCACTGAAAAAGTGCCCAGACCCAATTTGCCACTTGGCTATTTTTTGGGTTTTACCACCTCAAACTCAGGCTTTTATCCTCGAATTTCCACACAAAATCACCAAAAATACCCAGAATTTGGTTCGAAACATTGCTCAGCACGTGGAGTCTTAAGCCCTCAGGTGGGTAAACAACGGTAAGTGTCAAATTAGTTATGAATTTTTTGAGTAATTTTGATTGCTTAATAGGAGAGTTTTGATTCAAAAATTAGCTTCTAATAAATCGATTCCTGCAAAAAGATTAAAATCTATAGCTTGATTAGAAAATATGCATCCATCTCAAGATTTATATTGCGTGAAATCAGAAAAGCTTAAAGGAAAGCGAATTGTGTTAGGCGTAACTGGTAGCATTGCAGCTTGCGAAACAATAAAACTGGCGAGAGAGCTGATAAGACAGGGAGCAGATGTGATTCCGGTTATGAGTGAAAAAGCTCAAAAAATCTTGCATCCAAATGCGTTAGAATTTGCCACAGGAAACAAGCCAATAACAGAGCTGACAGGAAGAGCAGAGCACGTTTCACTGTGTGGAGAGAAAAAAGAAAAAGCAGATTTGCTGCTCATTGCGCCAGCAACGGCAAACACCATTTCAAAGATTGCTTTAGGTATAGACGATACTCCAGTTACAACTTTTGCAACCACGGCGATTGGTTCGAGAATACCTGTGCTTATTGTTCCTGCTATGCACAGATCAATGTACAAGCATCCCCAATTGATAGAAAACATCAAACGATGCAAGAAAATGGGGGTAAAATTTATCGATCCTGTGATTAAAGAAAGGACGGCAAAGCTGCCAGAGAAGGAGGAAATTGTTGCGGAGGTACTAAGAGAAATAGGAAAAAAGGATCTAATCGATAAAAAGGTGCTTGTTATAGGGGGAAATACCCAAGAAGCGATAGATGATATCCGCTTTGTCACAAATCGTTCCTCTGGAAAATTGGCTGTGGAACTCGCAAAATCAGCTTATGAAAGAGGAGCAATTACTGAACTGTGGTATGGAAAATCAATTGTTGAACCCCCAAGTTGGATCCCCACCGTTGGCTTTGAAACATCTGCAGATCTTATCGGATTGGTGAAACAATCAAGCAAATTTGACTTTATAGTCGATTGTGCAGCAGTCATTGATTACAAACCTCAAAGGATGAAAGGCAAAATTCCATCAGATAAGGAAGCAATA
The DNA here is from genome assembly GCA_003503995.1 of Holosporales bacterium. Taxonomy (GTDB): domain Bacteria; phylum Pseudomonadota; class Alphaproteobacteria; order Caedimonadales; family UBA9215; genus UBA9215. Next base: position 6,948 of record DOCA01000040.1, on the reverse strand, counting down.
ACTCTGAGGTTTGAGCGTATCCCAAAAATAATAGATTTAATAAGAGAAGAAGCAAAGGACGCTATCCTAGTTGGGTTTAAGGCTGAACCGAAAGATATGGTAAGAAGAGCGAAAGAAAAACTTAGAGAAGTTGGAATGGACTTTATAGTTGCAAATCCGTTGTCAGCTTTTGGCTCAGATGAGACAGAAATAAAGATAATTGATAGAGAGGGAAATATCCGGAAAGCAAAAGCGAAAAAATCTGTGCTTGCTGGGTTTATATTTGATGTCATCACCAGAAGAGAGAAGGTTCAATAGGATAAGCAACCTGGTGCTTTCTCATTGGATGAAACTATGAACAGAAATTGTCCTTTGCCTCTCATTTAACCCACTCGTTTAATTTAAAAATCCTTTACATGATCCTGCTGGGGAGGGTTCACCATCTTATTCCTCTAATCCTATTGAATTTTTTCGGTCTAAAAATTTTTTATGGTTTGCTTCTGTTTGGCCTATCTGGTATGCATCTGATCCCAGAAAATTAAGTCTCCCAGAATCTTTTGCCTTACCTTCCCTTTCCCAATTCTTCGAGCTCTTTTTCTTTCCTTAGCTTTTCTAGTTCGATTTCTTCCTTTCTTTTGATCAACTTTCTCAATTCTAGTTCTTTCTCTGTTATCTCTCCCAAAATTTCTTTCTCTTTCTCCATCTTTCTAAGTGCTTCCAACTCTTTTCTCCTTCTCAACTCTTCAAGCTCTAAGCTCTCCCGCTCCTTATCTTTCTTCCTGAGCTCTTCTAAGATTTGGGTTTGAACATCCAACGATTTGCCGGATCGAATGCTTCCTGAAAACTCATGAACCTTTTGTTGCAGCAAGCCGCTTACTTTGCCATATGGATGAACGCCGTACAGTTCGTAAAAACTTCTTGCCCTTGCGGCTTGAACGGTTTTCCCACCGCCAAAGAAAGCCAAAAAGCGGTTTAGGATTGGAATCTTGCTGACTATCTTAGGACTATACAAGCCACCCGCGGTCGTCTGATCGGTTCCCAGACCAAATCCAGAAATAGTTATTGGAGTGATACTGCCGTAATCGAACATCCTCCCCACAGCAGATTGGCGGCTTCCTATATCACTTATGTTTTCATAAGATAGAGATCTTTCATGCTTACCAGCTATTCCACCTCGGAGTAAAAGTCTTTGATTGGTGAGGAAAAACTGGTGAGAACGCCTGGATAGTTCAACCCAACCAATTCCTATTAAAGTTGCAAATAGGGAGTAGATGAAAATAACCTTTATATCATATATTTTCCCATAGTAAACAATACCTAATCCAACCAGAAGGTAAAACACGTAGACAAAAAGGTGTCTCCATCTGATTGTAAGGATGCTTATTATTACTCCAAAACCTAGAGTTCCTCCGATCCAAATCCAAAGGTAGGTATGGAGAGATGGCTTGAGAAAGCTCTCGTAAGCGAGGGGGGCTGAAGGATCCTGCCTAGTCAAAAAATAATAGGATGCCAAAGACCAGACGAGCAAAAGGACCGCAACGAAATAATGACTGGAGAATGCCATTGGATGAGGGCTGAGGGATAAATCAATCTTTTCGTTTGCAAGCAGTTCAGGTTCTTTCATTTTTTCACCTTATGTCAATTATGTCAATAAGTGTAATTCATATTTATTAGTATCGAATCCATTTCTTGGAAAAATTAATAAGGGCATGCGATTGTAGTTAACCTTATGCAAAATGAAAAAAAACATTTGGGGAGAAAGAACCATAAAAGAAGCCAGAGGCATAGGCTGCTATCAAAGCAAATGGAAAGCATACTTTAACGCTACTTCATCTCTAGAGGTTGCAATACCAAATATAGGGAAGCCAGTTCTTACGAATAAAAATTTATATTATCTAAGATTTCCTAATATGTCCTATAAAGAAAGACGAAAATTAGGCGATGAATTGTATGAGAAATATAGGAAATTTGTTGTAGGGATTGGAAGTCTTGGTATGACGTTTTTAGAGATCCAAAGACTTGCAACCCAATCTTTTGACCTATCGGACCTTAATAATGGTGGAAGTTTCAAGGTGCCTGTAAGCTCTATTTTATCTGTAGAAATTAAAAAAAGAGGGAGTGTCGTAACTCAATGTTCTAATGCCTTGATTTTAAGATGTCTTTTATCAGGAGAAGAAAAAGGTTTAGAATTTTTGGGTACATTTGTACCCATAGGCAGAAGAAAAAGCCCACGCAAACTTTGGAAAGAATGGAAGGAAGAGAAAAGAAAAGAGATTGGAACATGGAAAGAAGCTATCGAGCAGGCCAAGCTTAGGCAAAAATAGGGATAAAGGGAAAAAAGAAATTGCTTAATTGGGAGATTAGAAAATGGGGATATTATTAAAATCCTTTTATGAAAGAGATGCTGCTCAGTTGGCAAGGAAGTTCTTGAGAAAAATTCTAGTAAAGAAAATTAATCGACAGGGGATTTTATGGAAAGCAAAAAATCATTGAGGTGATGATGGTAACTGATGCGGAATTAATCGAACAAATTGAAAATCTCAAAAATGGAAAAACAGGTGAAGTCATAGATGAAAGAATAAGATCTTTTGATTTGTTGCACAAAAAGACAGACTTGGATTGGTTTAAAGAGCTTTGCTTCTGCATACTGACAGCCAACTTCACAGCTAAGGGGGGAATAAAAATTCAAAGAGAGATCAACGACGGATTCCTCACACTGGAAAAACCTGAATTGGTGAGTGAGTTAAAGAAATTGAATCACAGATTCCCAAACAAAAGGGCCGAGTTCATTGTAGAGGCAAGAGAGTACAAAAACAAAATAAAAGAGATAATATGTTCATTCCCGAACGAATTTGAGGCAAGAGAGTGGATGACAAAAAACATAAAAGGACTAAAGTACAAGGAAGCGAGTCATTTTCTGAGGAACGTTGGCTACAAAAATGTCGCAATCATTGATAGACACGTACTTAATCTGTTGAGAAAACAGGAAATGATTAATCGCGTGCCAAAAACATTAACACGAAAAACGTACTTAGAGATTGAATGCTCACTGAAAAATATAGCAAAAAAACTCGATTTGACTTTATCGGAATTGGATTTGTACATCTGGTTTGTTGAAACGGGCAAGGTGCTAAAGTAAAAGATTTTTCAAGCAGAATAAAAATGAATTTTTCAAATCATACTTTTAAATTGCAAAAGGGTAATAAGCCGTTGTTGTTTTTCTTTAGATTGATAGGTCTGGACCTGTGTCAATGCGGGTAAAACGTTTAAAAGCAGAGGAGAAACAATGGTTGAGTTTACAATAGTAGATATTGAGTCTCCGTATGATTTTGACTTGTCCTCGAAAATTTTTTCCAGTGGAGACGAACAAATTGCGAAATATGATAAAAGCAAATATTGGCAAATTCTAAGGATTAACGACAAATTGATGCTGGTTGTGATTAGGTCAATAGGTACAGTCGAAAAACCTAAGTTGCAAATCGAGTTGAAGTCAAACAAAGAAATCTTGGATGAAGACAAGAAAAGAGCTGAAGAGGTGATATGCTCAATTTTTAATTTAAAATTTGACCTAAAGCCTTTTTATGAAGCATTGAAGAAGGACAGGATCTTTTCAAGATTGGCTAAAGAGATGTACGGGTTGAAATGCGTCACCACCCCCCGTGTGTTTGAAGCTTTGATTTACTCGATTGCTGAACAGCAGATCTCTTTGAATGTAGCTCTTAATATCGAGAAAAGGTTGATAAAAAATTTTGGGGATACGTCAAAGATCGACAACAAAACCTTTTATGCGTTTCCAGACCCTAACAAACTAGCTTTGGGTACAGTTAAACAACTTCGTGCCCTCGGCTTAACCTTTCGGAAGGCAGAATACATTAGGGATATATCCCGATTGATAGCGGATGGAAAACTCGATCTGGAAGAATTCAAAAACTGGGATAATAGTAAAGACATCACAAAAGAACTCTGTAAAATTAGGGGAATTGGAGTTTGGACAACAGAAATGATGATAATGAGAGGAATGAACAAATGGGAAACAATGGCGGCGGATGATTTAGGGCTGAGGCGATGTATTTCGCACTATTATTGTAATGATAAAAAAATATCGGGAGATGAAGCTCGTGAAACAGCCGAAAAATGGGGAAAATGGAAAGGATTAGTCAGCTTTTACTTAATGATGGCCGAAATGTTTGAGATACAATAACCCCAATTGGAAGGGATTTTTGTAGAGTTTAGTAGAGGGGACCAGAGATATTTTGAAGATTTATCTTTGGAATTGAAAATTAGGTAACTCTCGATCCCAGTTCTATTTTTTTATCTACTGTCAATAGAACGCAGTCTTTACCGTTTTCTGCACAGAGAAGCATGCCTTCGGATATCTCTCCTGAAAACTTCACAGGTTTTAGATTCGTCAGCACAACTATGTCCTTTTCCAAAAGCTCATCTTCGCTATAGTAATCAATCAGACTTGAAACTATCTGAATAGTTTTGTCGCCTAGATTAACTTTTATTTTGTAGAGTTTTTTGGCTCGCTTTATCTTTTCTACTCCCACTATCCTTCCTATCCTCATGTCTGATTTTTTAAAATCCTCGTACTCTATCATTTTTATCAGACCTAATATTAAAGAGGATATATAAAAAGTTAGAAGAATTGTCTAAGGATATGAAGGGAATCGTGAAAATTTCAACTATCCCCAAACTGTAGATCTTCTTTTTTGACGAGATATGTTAAGGAGAAGAAATGAGTGAAAAAATTGTTATTCAATCACTTTTAGAAAAGTTTATCTTACATAATGGAAAAGGTTAAATACTAAATGTTATATATATTATACATAAAGTAAAATAAAATTTACAAAAAGTAAAAATAGGAGTCAAAAATGCTTAGATCTGGGGGAAATATGGAGGAAAACAGGAATGAGCGCTCTAACTGAGTTAGTCGAAGAGACAGAATGTTATGGATGTACAGGCAAGGAGTTAGCAAGGGTAAATATGGAGTTGAAAGAGAGAGAGCTTGAGTGGATCATGAAAGCGATGAAGAGGTCAATATTGGATTTAGTTAAAAATTCAGATTTCCAACTAACACTGGGAAAATAAAGATGGAGATAAAAAATGAAAAAAAAAGTAGGCAATATGAAGGAAATTGAAGCAGATAAAGAAGAAAAAACATTAAAAAGTGGGGAGACAAAATGGAGGTGATAAAATGGAAAACGAGAAGAAAAGAGAGATAAAAAAGGCGCAGGCGATCTTTGGAGTTGTCTTCGGAGGGAGTCTAGCAGTAGCGGTCGCTCTGGCCGCCCTTGGCCACTATTGGATCGGTTTGGTTATCGGCTTTGTCGGCTGTCTTGGTGCAGGCATGTACATGAAAAGTGCGGAGGCAAAATACAGACTCGGCGATGAGAGATCTCACCACATTGATGAAAAGGCAAGCGCATTTACTTTCAAAATTACCTTTCCAGCATTGGGTGTGTCCTTTGCGATTCTTGCAGGCCTCTCAAATTTCACCGATATTCCAGCATATCCAGTGATGGGATTAATCTTCGCTTTCATGAGTATCGTGTATTGCGTAGCGACTCACCATTACACCAAAAAATACAGCTAAGGAGGCGTAAAAATGAAGAACAAACTGAAGGTACTCAGGGCGATGAACGATCTAACGCAGGAAGAGCTTGCAGACAGGTTAGAGGTTACAAGACAGACCATCAATGCCATAGAAAAGGGGAAGTATTTGCCCTCTCTTGACCTTGCTTTCAAGCTTGCCGGGCTCTTCAAGGTTAGAATCGAGGAGATATTCATAGATGAGAAAAGCCAAGAAGGAGAAAATCCAGATTACCAAAAGGAATGACCACATGGATAAACATCGAGAGGAAAGATATTGGCTGGCTTAGCCTTTTTTCTTCTTCTCTTTTTTATTTTTAATTTTAAGATGAGCATCTAGCAAACCATGAGCATAGTTTATGCAGCCAAACGCAGTGAAATAATCTTTCTTCTCTAGGTAATATTTTGCGTCTGAGTGGTATTGCTTTGCCATGGCAACTGCTATAAAAACTATTTTGCTTGCTCTGGACAAGTCTATTTTTTCCAATCTCTCCTCAAACATTGTTAGGTCCTTTTCAATCCTTTCCCTTTGATTCATTTTTGTTCCAATTCTTTTCGTTGATGCATGAACAACTTAAAAATCCTTTTGCAAAAACAATGTTCTAAAACCACTATGATTCAATTAGCTTTGAATAGCCAACCTTGCTGCAGCCAAGGAGTGTATCAGGGTGGTGTCAAAAACAGGAATTTCCACGTCACGCTGCTTTATGAGAAGAGGCAGCTCAGTGCATCCCAAAATTACTCCCTCTGCCCCCTTAGAAATGAGTTTTTTGATTACCCCTTTGCTCTCTCTCAAAGAGGATTCTTTGAATTCTTTGAAAGTGAGTTCATCCATTATGATTCGATTTATGGTCTCCTTGCCTTTTTCGTCAGGAATGATAGCTTCGATCCCGTGCTTGGCTAAACGATCCTTATAATAGCTCTCGTTCATTGTGACATGGGTTCCTAGCAAACCGACTTTCTTAATTCCCTTTGCTCTAATTTCCTCTGCCGTGACATCGATTATGCTCAAAAGAGGAATGCCTATCTTTGAGGACACCTCGGTGGCAACTTTATGCAGAGTATTGGAACACATGATAAGGAAATCCGCACCTGCTTTTTCGACTTCTTTTGCTGCACTTGTTACCCAATCTGCCATTTCATTCCAGCTGTGCCTTTCCATAAATTCTGTTTCTTCTTGACAATTCAGGCTGTTTATTATCATTTTTGCTGAATTGTGCTTTCCCAGTTTCTTACTCACATACTCATTTATGATTCTGTAGTATTCTACAGAGGAAACCCATGTCACTCCTGCAATCATTCCAATAACTTTCATATTCTTTGAATTGTTAGTTCGCATATAAAACTTGGCACCACTGACATACTCCCACGACTGAA
>DOCA01000076.1 GCA_003503995.1 Holosporales bacterium | reverse complement strand
TCGAGAGAGTCAGATCCATGAACAGAGTTAGCTTCAATTGATTCAGCGAATTCTTTACGAATCGTTCCTGCATCTGCATTTTCAGGGTTTGTGGCTCCCATAATATCGCGGTAGGCAGCAATGGCATTTTCGCCTTCAAGAACTTGCACAACAACAGGACCTGATGTCATAAAGTCGCAAAGGTCACCAAAGAAAGAGCGCTCTTTGTGTACACCATAAAAAGCTTCTGCTTGGCCGCGTGAGAGGTGAAGGCGCTTTTGAGCAATAATCTTGAGGTTTGCTTTTTCAATAACGGCATTGATCTCGCCAGTTAGATTGCGACGTGTCGCATCGGGTTTTAAAATAGAAAATGTTCTTTGAATAGTCATGGTTATATCCTTAATTATAATTTAGGAGGCGTGGTTGCAATTTAAATATTTTGCTTTTCCCAGCGCCCGTTATCGTCTTGTTTCCAATAAGTTAGAGCGTGTCCTGCTTCTTTATAAGCTTTCCAACGCTTGCGTGCTCCTGTAACGGCATCATCATCATGCCCATTAAAAATGTCAAGACATCTTTTAAAGCCTTTAAAATCCGGAATGGTTGACCCTTCAACACACGCCAGAACATCAGCCTCATTTGGGTTTTCAAAAGTTGTTGTAAGCCAAAGAGGTTGTTCATCGCTTTGGCCCTCCTTTTTTGACCCATGAGGTAGAAATACTTTCGAGCTAAAGGTCCATAACAATTTGTTATAAATCTCTAGAGCCTCAGGGGTTTCAAAAAATAAAACACTTTTGAGACCTGCAAGATAGACTTTCTCTAAAAGCTTGGCAACGCTTTTTTCTAAAGACCCTTGGGTGAGTTGATAAAAACTAATTTCTGCCATTATGCTTCGTAGTGATCTTGCACAAGTCTATCTAATAATCTCACGCCAAAGCCCGTAGCGCCCTTTGGCGCCGTTGGGAGTTGACGACCATCAATCCAAGCCATGCCTGCGATATCAATATGCGCCCAGGGCACGTCGTTTACATAGCGCTCGAGGAATTGGGCAGCTGTGATACTTCCTGCCATACGACCGTTGCTAATATTTTGCATGTCCGCAATGGGGGATTTGAGGAGCTTGTTATAATCTTCTGACATCGGGAGACGCCATACAGGGTCCCCTGATTTATCAGCAGCTTCTTTCAAACGCTCACTCAATTCATCGTTGTTCGAGAAAAGACCTGCATGCAGATCACCGAGGGCAATTAAAATGGCACCTGTTAAGGTTGCAAGATTAATCATGAATTGGGGTTTAAAGCGGTCTTGTGTGTACCAAAGAGCATCACACAAAACAAGGCGACCTTCCGCATCGGTATTAAGGACTTCAACGGTTTGACCGGACATAGACGTTAAGACATCGCCTGGACGAATAGCGTTGCCACCAGGCATATTTTCCACAAGTCCCACAACAGCAACAACGTTGACTTTTGCCTTACGAAGAGCAAGAGCTTTCATCAAGCCCACAACCGTAGCAGAGCCGGCCATATCATATTTCATGTCATGCATGTTCAAGCCAGGTTTTAAGCTAATGCCACCAGTATCAAAGGTCACACCCTTACCAATAAAGGCAACAGGTTGTTGGTCTGAAGGGCCACCTTTCCATTGCATGACAACCAAGCGAGATTCCTTAGCACTTCCTTGCCCAACACCCAAGAGACAGCCCATACCCAATTTTTTCATGTCTTTTTCATTTAAGATTTCTACATCTACATCAAGGGGTTTGAGCTCACTCTTGATTTTATCAGCATAGGTTTCAGGGTAAATGATATTGCAAGGCTCTGTTGCCACTTCACGGCAGAGGAAAACACCTTCCGCTACGGCTCTAAGAGGCTTGAAGGCTTCTGTTGCAGATTCGGGGTCTTCTGTGATCACAGAAAAAGAGTCAAGTTGTGGTAAGTCTTCGGCCTTTTGTTTGGTCATATACTTATCAAAACGCCAAGAGCGCATTAAGATGCCTGAAGCAATAAGAGCTGCAATATCGCCTTTGCCAAGAGAATTTGCAGATAAATCACCAAGGTGAAGCACGGCCTCCTTATCAGGTGTTGTTGCAAGGGCTGCATAAATATGACCACCAATATCTTGGAGTCCCTTATGAGAGAGATTTTTTCTTTGGCCAAAACCAACTAAAATAATACGGCGTACTTTTAAATCATTGGGTGCGATGAGGCTGATGCAATCTCCAACCTTGCCCTTAAAACGGTTGGTTTCAATGGCTGTTTTTAAAAGACCATGGGTTGTGTCATTGAGAAATTGTGCCGCAGCAGTCATTTCATTATCTTCAAACACACCGACAACAATGGCAACGTCTGTATTTTCAGCTTCTTTTAAAAATTGTATGTTCATCGGTTAGATTCTCCAAAAATTGAATACTCTATTCTCCTCAAAAAAACCCAGTTTGTAAAGGGAGGGAGAGGTTTTATTTCATAAATAAACGGAGGAGCTTTATAGAATCTAAAGAGAGCTCTGTGAATCCTAATATGAAGTCCTTATATGAAGTCCTTATATGAAGTCCTTTTGTATAAAACTTGTTTTTTTGCCTTCGATCCTTTAGAATGTCTATAAATTCATAAAATAACGATAAAAGAAAACATATATTGACCCAAAAAACACCGTCAAATAAGACTGTATCAAAAGCGTCCCTTAAAAAGAC
>DOCA01000134.1 GCA_003503995.1 Holosporales bacterium | reverse complement strand
TGCGATAGCCTCTATTGGCTTCTTTATCATCATAATCCCCAAATCAGGGTTCTCATCCTGACCAGATTGTAGGCTGCTGCGGCCAAGGTAAAGTCACACTCAACGCGCTCAAGACCTCGATGTTTGGTTTTTCGGAGAACTCCGGTCGTTTTCATCCAGCCGAAGATCTCTTCAACCCGTTTGCGAATCTTCAAACTTGTTTGGTATCCAGGATGACGGGTTGTCCGTTCGTCGATTGCTGTTCCTTTGATCTTTTGGGCAACATGGGGTGTTGCTTTAAGTTGGCGGAGGCCTTCAACAAAAGAGGCAACATCGTAACCCCTGTCCGCACCGAGGGTTATTTGTTTTGTTCCTGGAACATTTTCAACCATCTCCAGCGCGGCATCCCGTTCTGCTGTGCCGGTCGCTTGTGTCAGTCGACTGTCCACAACGAGGCCACTGCGGTTTTCCATCAAGGTATGTCCCATAAAGCAAAGTTTGGCTTCTTTGCCTTTGCCCTTTTTGAGGAGTCGAGATCCAGGATCGGTTGTCGATTGGTGCGTATCGTTTTTACGTTTCTGTCCTTTAAAATCGACCTCGGCATTACGACCGCCTCCCTCGGGAGGATCCTGATCCTTATCATCTTTGGGGCGGAAACTTTTCATTGAAGCCCACGCTTCAATCAGGGTTCCATCAACAGTAAAATGTTCATTCGATAACAGGTCGGCTCTTTCTGCCTGAGTGCGGATTATCTCAAAAAACTTGGTTGCAACATCATGGACAATGAGACGATCCCGATTCTTGGAGAACGTCGAATGGTTCCAGACTTCGTCATCCATAGATAGACCGACAAACCAACGAAACAACAGATTGTATTCTAATTGCTCCACTAACATCCGTTCACTACGGATGGAGTAGAGAATTTGTAGCAATAGAGCTCGCAACAATTGCTCCGGCGGAATTGAGGGACGACCTGTATGTGAATACATCTCCTTAAATACTGGAGCAAGATCAAACAGAGCGTTGTCAACCATGATTTGAATCGGACGCAGTGGGTGATCCTTGGGAACCCGTGCTTCCGGAGAAATATAGCTGAATATGGCTTGCTGTTGGAGGTCATCACCACGCATAACGTTTCTCCTGAAATATCAGTTGGTTATGCACGAATTATATCAAATTCTCCGCCTCGTCCCTAGTAAAATTAAGGGTTTGGGGAAATAGTTTTTCAACAGCCTGCTAGAAGAGATGTTGCAGGGAAAATGAACTATCCCGCAGCAAGCTACTGAGAAAGAATTATCCACATTAACTTACAAATAATGGAGTTTTAATGCGTGCCTATCAAATTGGTTTTGTGGTTATTTTAATCAGTTGCAATTTTCTGGTTGGTGCTGCATATGCGGACTATGAAACAGCAAAGCTTTTTGCGGGTGAAAATAAATACACTCAGGCTTTTGAAGCATGTTGGGAAGATGCTCAGAATGGAGATAGTGAATGCCAGAATTACATTGGTTACCTATACATAAAGGGCCGAGGTGTTGACCAAAGCAATAAAGAAGCTATGAAATGGTGGAAACTGGCAGCCACCCAAGGATCTGCAAGTGCTCAGTGGCGCTTAGGTTTATTCTCTTATAAGGCTAAAAACAACGGGGACGCTGTGAAGTGGTGGAAACTGGCAGCCGCCCAAGGGTACGCTAAGGCTCAACATAGTTTAAGCGTTGCGTATACAGAAGGAACAGGTGTTACTCGGGACGATATAGAGGCAGCAAAATGGGCTAAGCTTGCTGCTGGCCAGGGGCACTCTGGTTCTCAAACTAACTTAGGAAATATGTATAGTGAGGGTCGAGGTCTTGCCCAGAACGATGATGAGGCTGTGAAATGGTGGCGACTAGCTGCAGATCAAGGGGTGGCAATAGCTCAATATAATTTGGGCAGAAGCTATGAAGATGGTTGTGGCGTTCTTCAGAATGATAAGACTGCCATTGAATTATACCGACTGGCCGCTAACCAAAAATATGAAAAAGCTCAAAAAAAACTAGACTTTTTATTACAAAAGATAGCGTTAGAAAAACCTGTAAAAAGCTCAAAAGAGATTAGCGAAGAGAAAATACTTTATGAAATCTTTGGAAAAACAATTGAAGGTTGGGAAATCAAAAAAGAATATGAAAACATAATAAAAATACTAAGAAGAGTTAATAGTAATCAGAATCCAAAATTTATTGTCGCTTTATTCTCATCTAATAAATCAGATGGTTCAAATATCAAGGCTTTTTTCTGTAAAATGGAAATAGAATATAAAAAAATTGCAGGTGAATTGTTTCTAGTAAATATGAACACTATTGAATCTGAATCAGGTAAGAAATATGAAATCCTAGATAAATACTATAAAATTTTCTATCCACTTTGTTCTGCGGTTAAAGATAATAATGAGAATCTAGTCAGAAAACTACTTAATGAAGGTGAAAATGTAAACGAAAGTGATAATTATTATTTTACTCCACTTTTACTTGCCAATAGTCTCGAACTAAAAGTTATTGAAAGGTTACTTATTTCACGAGGTGCAGATATTCATATACATGGAGCAAGCTTATTAGCTACTGCTTTGCTTCGCAATGATTTTACCGCTGCAAAAGAGCTATTAAATAAAGGAGTGGATATTAATAGCAAATCGAATGCTGGGTTAAGAAGGGACGAATCCGCAATAGAAAAATGTGTTGGTAGCGAACCTGCTTTTAAATTTTTAATTGAAAATGAAGCAGATATCGACGTTAAAAATTACTATGGAGGATCGTTACTTCATAATGCTTTAAGCTGTATGTGGGGTGAGCTAGGAAGCCTTTATGTTGTAAAATATTTAATTGAAAAGGGGCTTGATATCAATGCTGTTGATTCATATGGGAGGACACCATTGATCAAGGCGTGTGATTGTCGTATATGCGAACCAGAATATATTCAATTATTGTTGGACAATGGGGCCAAGATAAATATTGAAGCTCGTCATACTGGTACTGCATATGATCATGCTAAAAACAGCGGATGCAATAAAAACATTAAGTCGATAATAAATAAGCTGCGTTAGTCATATTGAGTTTATCAATCAAAGTAATTTAGTAAAATTTTCATTCTGGAGGAGTTTATGAAACTGAAAATTTTCATTTTGTTAGGCACTTTTCTCTTTACCGTCATAGCAAGTCCAGTATGTGCTGACCAATCAAAATACAAATCTCCCTGGAGAGAGACAGGCGTTCACTTAAATGCTTTAATAAAAGATGGCTATGGGATTGTTGGAACAAATTTCGGTGTTATCTCATTGGCTGGCGCTGCCTATGAGGTTATTTATTTAAAAAAAGGCTCTGAAGTTTTTAGGTGTAGTACCTTTGAAAAAAAGGACGATAATCAACATGGTTGTGAGATTTTAGATGATCCAGAAAGGAATTTATAGACAATGAGGTAAAAGCCTCTATAGGTATACAGAGTTGGGAGTTTGGAGCAGTTCTTCCAGAAACAGGTACTGGAAAAAGCGGAAGAATTCTTCACCTACGGTGAAAAGCTACAGGGAAAGAACAGAGGTGGCCCCGTTTGTTTGAACAGCCATATCCAGTTTTATAAGTGGATTGAACCTTCATGGGTTACGCTGCCTTGGTTTGTGGCAGTGAGTTAAAGTAAACCTGATCCGGAGTCGGGCCTGTAAAGTATTTTGTGTAAATGGCGGGGGTGTAAATAAGATTGTGTAACTGCGCATCAGAACTTATCCTGTTTCCAAAGGAGTCAGTGATGAGCGGAGCAACGACACCCGACGATCTTGAACTGCAAGCTTTAGCAAAAGAGCTTGCCAAAAATGTTAAATCTCAAAAAGA
>DOCA01000209.1 GCA_003503995.1 Holosporales bacterium | reverse complement strand
ATACCCTGCCCATGGAAAATAAAAATCCCCCTATCTAATTTATTGAAAAGTGGGAGTCTATTTAATATATAAGAGGATAATAACTCTAGAGCTCTCTGAAAAAGAGCCCTTTGCAGCGTTTTCTATAAAACTAATCGTCCTTCATATTTTGCATCTTAACTTTAATTTCTTCAATGCGAGTAGTTGCAAAATCCTTGTGTTTCTGCTCAAGGGGCTCCGCTTCTTTACCGTCTAGATCCACACGGTGATCATGGGTTAAAAAGCTTTCTTGATAGGCCAAACGACTGGTATAAAAACCAAGAGCATTCCGAATATTGACATTAGAAAATTCATCATTTTCTTTAATTGCAGCAAAGAGGTCAACCTCTATTTTAATTTTTAGGGGCTTTGGCAATTCCTTATTAAAGCACCGCGGAAAAGTCTCCTCTAACCACTCCAATGTCCGGAAAAGTTTTTGACGTTTTTGACGTTGCTCACGTTGCTCTTTACGTTGCTGCTCCGTTGTACTACCAGCCGTCTTTAAGGCCTCCATACGCTTGAGAGCTTGAGGGCTTAAAGTAGCTCGTAATGTTGCTTTTACTTTTGTCATAATATTCTATTACTCATTAATTTTACTCTACACCTTACTATGAAACTACCTCTTTTGTCTAGACTGCGAAACGCCCCCTTTTGTCTAAGGAAAAGCAAAACTTTAACATTTTTTTAAAGCTCAAATATGCAACAAATGCACCAGTGTATTACCGGCTCGAGCCCTTGAAGTCTTCAAAAAATCGATTTAAACAAGCCCCGTCAACGTGGTGAAAGGCTACACTTGTACGATGACTCTCCCCTTAATCAAGGTCAAAAACATTAAAAAGCCTGCACTCATATGTACAGGCTTTTTAATGTTATATAGGAACCTCTACAAAAAGCCCCAGACGTTTTCTACCAGCTCATCGGACTCCACCAAGAAGATTGTTTCACTGGGGTGGATACTTCTTCTTCAGCTTCTTCTAAATCATCATCCAAGTGACCGTTCATCGCGTCAAAAAAAGTACTCGCATGCGCCATAAAACCACCACCACGTTTTTGAGCGATTTCAGCCATATACTCATTATCAGAGGCGATTTGATTCGGGACAATCATTACAACGTCTTTAGCAATGCTTGCTGTTGCAACAACAGTTTCTGTGACAACTCCGACAGCATCAGATACTTTCTTTGTAAGACCTGAGACGATATCACTTCCAATACCGACAAGCTCATCTTGCAAGCTAAAGCCAGCTGAAGTCGGTTCTAAAGCAACCCACCCCTCAAAACCTTCGTCATCTAATGCTCTTGTCTCATAGGTTCCGTACACTGTGCTAAGGTCATCTTCTAAGGCACCAAAAAAGGTGTTGTACGTAGACTCAATAAGACTCCGTGCTTTTGTTTCAGCAGCAAGCTGAAGTTGCTTTTGTTTTGTTTTAGCCCCAAAAGCCCAATCAACAAAAGTTCTCGTATAAGATTTATTTTTTGTATCAGAAACAGCATGGTCCGTATACATCCCTGCCCCATAAAGAATCGCCAACGTTGGAGAAAGAGCCGTCGCCGCAACAGTCGTACCAGCTGTTACACCCACTTGAACTTGATGCATTGAGTCATCGATAATTTTTTGAGCAGCCCACTCTGTGATCTCATGGGTTGCTTCTTCTGCTATGCCCAAAAAGTACAATGAAATTTGCGCTTTAAGGCCAGAAAAAATAGTTTGCATACGTGAATCTTTTGCCAGCGCCTCTTCTATTTCGCCTTCTGAAAGGTGCTCTGTTACATCGGCATCAATGTTTGCTTTTTTTAGAGACTCTTCAATACCACTTGTAAGACCTTCAATATCCACTGTGATGGGATCTGTTGTCCTTACAAAATCTTCAATTGTCTCTTCTTGCTCTTCTTTAATTGGAGAAGATAGAAATTGTGATACACGATCTTCTGTTAGATGAAGAGCAACACCAAGAGCAGACACAATAGCATCGGACGAAGTCCTTGCAACTTTATCCTGAACACCATTTAAAAGCATGTCAGCAACATAGTTTTCCAATTTATTCAAAAGAAATTTCCCAGTAGCTTTTGAACCAAAGCCAAAATCTAAAAGAGAGTCCGCTTCTAAGCCTGTTACTTTTTCTATAATTGAGCGAAAAAGGCGTGAGTCATTCATAACAACGTAGCCATTTTTCTTACCATCTAGCCCAATGGTATGGCGATCAGCCAAGCCATAAATTTTCCACTCTAAAAAGCTTTTAACTTTTTCAGCGACCTCATCAGTTAGCTTGCCCAATTGCTTTTCCGCACGATTTTGTGCCACAGCATAAACCTTATCAGTCACACCGAGATCAGGAAGGGCATTAAAAGCCTTTTTAGCATAGCCAACGGCCATGTTATCTTCCATGTAAGCTGGAACGGGCTCAATACCCACATCAGCCATTGCGTTAAAGCTTATCGAACTCGCTAAAGCCGTTGAGCCTAAAAGCACTGCATATAATTGTTTTTTAGTCATTGTGTAATCTCCATAAAATATAGTCTTAATGACATATACATAGGCGTTAGATGACAATTTGGCAAATATACAAACAGCAACGCGTAATTGCAAAAAATGCAATGCTGTTAGAGGTGGTCCTATAAAATC
>DOCA01000116.1 GCA_003503995.1 Holosporales bacterium | reverse complement strand
ACGTCAACAGATGCGACAGAACCGGTGAGTTTTGCAATTTTTTTAAGTTGCTCAGGCGTATAACCTTGATGACCAAAACAGAGGGAGGCTATGGATGAGCTTAATAATTCTTCTGCATTCATAGATGAATCACTTGCAGAAACGAAAGTTGATGTGAAGAGAAATGTCAAAGTAGATAAGGCGAAATAAATATTTTTTTTCATAAATATACCTTTGTTAAAAAAATAAAATTATTTTATGTGTATATATTTAGCGAAGGGTAGTCAAGTTTTATATTTCAAATGGCAAAAATATTTTATGTTATTTCTGCGCTTTCCAATTGCTTCTTCCACATTGTTTCGTAAAGCCCTTTTGCCTTAAGAAGATCTGTATGAGTACCGCGCTCGACAATTACACCGTGATCTAAAACAATGATTTGATCAGCTTCAATGACTGTGGAAAGTCGGTGGGCAATGATGAGGGTGGTATGGTTGGCGGAGACGTCTTTGATGCTTTTTTGAATTTCTTTTTCCGTTTGGGTATCAAGGGCTGACGTTGCTTCATCAAACAAGAAAATGGCTGGGCGTTTTAGAAGTGTTCGGGCAATGGCAACCCGCTGTTTTTCACCGCCAGAAAGTTTAAGGCCGCGCTCGCCAACGAGGGTTTCATAACCTTGAGGAAGACTTTCAATAAAATCGTGGATTTTGGCAAGGCGGGCAGCTTCAAGGACGGCTTCTTTGGGAGCGCTAGGGTTACCATAAGCAATATTGTAATAAATGGTATCGTTAAATAAAACCGTGTCTTGCGGAACCATGCCGATGGCGTGGCGAAGGTCTTTTTGACTCATGTCTTTGATATTGATCCCATCTAGTTTAATGGCGCCTTTTGTCACATCGTAAAAGCGAAAGAGAAGGCGCGAGATGGTTGATTTTCCAGCCCCACTCGAACCAACAATGGCACATGTTTTTCCAGCAGGAACTTCAAAGGAGATATTTTTCAGGATGGGGCGATCAGGGTTGTAATTGAAATTCACATTGTCAAAATTTACAGAGGCATCTTTAGAGGAAAAAGGAATCGGCTCTTTAGGGTCAAGAATTTCATAAGGTTCATCTAGGAGATTAAACATTTCCTCCATATTAGTGATAGAGAGTTTGATTTCTCGATAAGCAAACCCCAAAATGTTGAGAGGGAGGTAGAGTTGGATGAGGTAGGTATTAACCAAGACAAAGTCCCCAACGGTCATCAAGCCATTCCGCACATCAAAGGCCGCCATGAGCATGAGGGAAATAAGACCCGCTGAGATAATAATTCCTTGAGTGATATTCAAGGCCGAGAGGCTTTGCTTGCCCTTGATGGCGGCTGCTGCATAGGTACGCAGTCCTTTGTCATAACGGGTAGTTTCATGGTCTTCGTTGCCAAAGTATTTCACAGTTTCGTAATTAAGCAGACTATCAATGGCTTTGGTATTTGAGTCATTTTCCGAGGAAAACATTTGACGAACAAAGGCAATACGCCATTTGGTCATTTGGATCGTTGCCACCACATAGGAAATCAGAGTGAGCATAATAATAACGACGTAGCTGAGATTGTACATGATCCCGAGTACAATGCTGACAAAGATCATTTCAAAAAGCCCTGGGAAAATATGAAAAACACTAAAGCGCAAAATTGTTTCAACGCCCTTAACGCCTCGCTCTATAATGCGGCTCAGGCCTCCCATTTTGCGATCTAAGTGAAAACGCAAAGAGAGTTTATGGATATGCTTGAAGGTATCAAGAGCCACCTCGCGCATGGCGTGGTGCTCAACCTTTGCCGTTAGAATATCTTTAAGCTCATTGAAAACCTGGGCGCCCAAGCGTGCGGCTCCATAGGCAAAGATAATCAGAATGGGTAAAGAGAACCATGTAAGGGTCTCTGAAGAGAGCCCAAGGAGGTCGATGGATTCTTTATACAAGAGGGGCATGTAAACGTTGGTAATTTTACTAATTGTCAAAAAGAAAAAAGCAATAAAAACGCGTCGTTTTAAATCAAATCGATCTCGTGGCCAAAGGTAAGGAAGCAGAAGTCCCAGAATTTTAAGGTCTGATTTTTTGTCAAGTAAAGAATCTGTCTTTTTCATCATTTTTTCCTATTGACGATGTCGTCTAAGTTGCCCACTATCAGAGGTGTGATCACTATATGTAGTAGCTAGCCCCTGCCTAAAGATACTATATGTTGATTTTCAAAGAAAAAAACAATTAAGTTAAATTAGAGGAACTTCCCCATGAAAATCACCCGCCACTTTACCAAGTCTGGCTCTTCTCCATATGACATGATCTCCTTCCGGAAAGCAACAAGTGAGATTAAAAATCCAGACGGTTCCGTGGTTTTTAGCTTAAAGAATTTTGATGTTCCTGAGTCTTGGACTCAAGTGGCGTGTGATGTGATTGCACAAAAATATTTCCGTAAAGCAGGTGTGCCAAAGGCTCTTAAGGTTTTGCCTGAAAAAGGTATTCCTGCCTGGCTTTCTCGCCATGTCATGGATGAGTCTCAATCCAAGGAAACCACTTGTGAGCTTTCTGCAAAACAAGTTTTTGATCGTTTAGCAGGGACGTGGACGTATTGGGGCTGGAAGGGCGGTTATTTTTCTTCGGAAGATGATGCAAAGACTTATTACGATGAAATGCGTTATATGTTGGCAACTCAACGGGTTGCACCGAATTCCCCTCAATGGTTTAACACAGGGATCAATTGGGCTTACGGCATTGATGGTCCTAGCCAAGGACATTATTATGTCGAGCATAAAACTGGTAAAGTAAAGCGCTCAACATCAGCTTATGAGCGTCCTCAACCTCATGCTTGTTTTATCCAAAGTATCCAAGATGACCTTGTACAAGAAGGCGGCATTATGGATTTATGGGTGAGGGAAGCTCGTTTATTTAAATATGGTTCTGGAACAGGAACGAACTTTTCTAATCTTCGCGGTAAGGAAGAGTCCCTTTCTGGTGGCGGCGAATCTTCAGGCATTATGAGCTTTTTACGTATTGGTGATCGGGCAGCTGGCTCTATAAAATCTGGTGGTACAACGCGTCGGGCTGCTAAGATGGTGACGTTGAATATTGATCACCCTGATATCGAAGAATATATCAACTGGAAGGTCAAAGAAGAGCAAAAAGTTTTATCTCTTGTTGTTGGTTCTCAAATAACGAAAAAGCACCTTGATGCGATTATGCAAGCTTGTCAATTGGGCTCGACTGATGCGCGTTTTAATCCTCAAACTAACGAGAATCTTAAAGCGGCTTTGAAGGCTGCTCGCCGAGATAACTTGCCCGCGAACTATATGAATCGTATTATCCAAATCGCTAAGCAAGGCTATACCTCTGTTGCTTTTGATACCTATAATACAGATTGGGATTCAGAGGCGTATTTTACGGTTTCTGGTCAAAATTCTAACAACTCTGTTCGGGTAACTAATGCCTTCCTTGAAAAAGCTGAAAAGGGAGAGTCCTGGGATTTGCTACGTCGAACCGATGGAGCCGTTCATAAAACCGTTAATGCCCGAGATCTTTGGGATCAAGTTTCCTATGCAGCGTGGGCTTGTGCGGATCCTGGCATTCAATTTGATACAACAATTAACGAGTGGCATACGTGCCCCGAAGATGGCACCATCAACGCCTCTAATCCTTGTTCAGAATATATGTTCTTGGATGATACAGCCTGTAATCTTGCTTCCCTTAATCTTGTACAATTCTGTGATCTTGAATCCGAGGGAAAAACCTTTGATGTCGAAGCTTATAAATATGCCATTCGCCTTTGGATGCTGACCCTGGAAATTTCCGTTAAGATGTGCCAGGCACCATCAAAGGAAATTGCAGAAGGGACCTATAACTACCGTACAACAGGCCTTGGCTATGCAAACCTTGGTGGTTTGTTGATGGGTCTTGGTGTTCCTTATGATAGCGAAGAGGGCCGTGCCATTGGTGGTGCCCTTGCTTCTATTATGACAGGGTATTCTTATGCAACCTCTGCTGAAATGGCCAAAGAACAAGGTCCTTTCGTGCGTTATGAGCCCAACAAAAAGCATATGATGCGCGTGATGAAAAATCATCGTACAGCTGCTTATGGAAAAATTTCAGGCTATGAAAAGTTAGGCAAAAAGCCTGTGCCCTTGGATCACAAATCCATCTCTATTTCTTCTCTTTCTGCCGAAGCTAAAAAAGCGTGGGATGAGGCGGTGAATCTTGGTGAAAAACATGGTTATCGTAATGCCCAAACAACGGTGATTGCTCCTACAGGTACCATTGGCCTAGTGATGGATTGTGATACAACAGGTGTTGAGCCTGATTTTGCTCTGGTGAAATTCAAGAAGCTTGCAGGGGGCGGTTACTTTAAAATCATCAATCGCATGGTGCCGCGTTCCTTGAAGAAAATGGGGTATAGCGCAAGCCAAATTACAGAGATCACTAACTATGCTGTCGGTATGGGCACGTTAAAAGAGGCACCAAAGATTAACTTTGAAACTCTTAAGAACAAAGGCTTCACCGATACAATTCTGAAAAGCCTCGAGCCTGATTTGAAGAGCGCTTTTGATATCCGCTTTGTCTTTAATAAGTGGTCTCTTGGCGAGAAATTCTGCAAAGAAACTCTTAAAATGACCGATACGCAACTTCTTGATGAAAATCTCGATGTGTTGAGTTACCTTGGGTTCTTGTCAAAGGATATTGAAGCAGCCAATAGTTATTGCTCTGGTACCATGACCCTTGAAGGCGCGCCCCATTTAAAAGACACTGATCTTGCTGTCTTTGATTGTGCGAACCCTTGTGGTCGCACGGGTAAACGCTTTTTATCAACGGAATCTCATATCCGCATGATGGCAGCGGTTCAACCCTTTATTAGCGGCTCTATTTCTAAGACCATTAATATGCCAAATTCTGCTACGGTGGATGAATGTAAAGAAGCCTACATGCTGTCTTGGGACTTAGGCCTAAAGTGCAATGCCCTTTACCGCGATGGCTCAAAGCTCTCTCAACCCTTGAATGCCTCTGTTCTCTTTGGGGAAGATGACGACAGTGATGCTGAAAGCGATGCGTCAACGTTCTCAACCCAAGGTAAAACGGAACAAACAGTGCAAGTAGCTGAGCGCGTTGTTGAGAAAATCATTGAAAAAATTGTCCATAAGCCCGAGCGTAAAAAGCTCCCTAACCGTCGAAAAGGCTATACACAAAAAGCCGTTGTCGGTGGGCATAATATTTATCTTCGTACGGGAGAATTCCAAGATGGCCGCATTGGTGAAATCTTTATTGATATGCACAAAGA
>DOCA01000104.1 GCA_003503995.1 Holosporales bacterium | reverse complement strand
GCCGTTTTTCACTTTCCAAATGGCCTGGCGGACTTTTTAAAAGACGCGGTGAACATTGAACATGCTTTATTTGCAGAGCCCTTTTCAGGGTTAGGTCAGCTTGATGGACAATCTGAGAAAGTTGAATGGGCGATCACCTGGCTTACTCAAGGGGAAGGCTTTTTCACGTCTTATTGTAATACGATTCCAACACCTTTGGGGGGAACCCATGAAAATGGCTTTCGCCAAGGGATTACCAAAGCCCTTCGACAATATGGTGATATGACTGGTGTTAAAAAAGCAGCGCAATTAACATCCGATGATGTGCTCTCTCAGACTTGTGGCATTGTCTCGGTGTTTATCCGTGATCCTCATTTTCAAGGACAAACCAAGGATAAATTGGTCACACAAGGTGTGGGGCGTTCCGTTGAGAATCTGATTAAAGACCGTTGTGACCTTTGGCTTTCCCAGCATAAAGAAGAAGCTGATGCTTTATTGCAATTTTCCTTAGAGCGTGCAGAAGAACGTCAGCGTCGTAAACAAGATAAAGACACCGTACGCCAATCGGCTACAAAACGCCTACACTTGCCAGGTAAGCTTGCGGACTGTATTGCAAAGGACCGTGAAGACACAGAAGTTTTCTTAGTCGAGGGGGATTCTGCGGGAGGGTCTGCAAAACAAGCTCGTAATCGTAAAACGCAGGCTATTCTGCCTTTGCGTGGTAAGATTTTAAACGTGGCGAATGCGACACTTGATAAAATGAGGGCGAACCAAGAAATCACTGATCTTGGCAAAGCTCTTGGGTGTGGTTTTGGTAAAGATTGTGACCCTGAAAAACTGCGTTATGGTCGTGTTATTATTATGACCGATGCGGATGTGGATGGGGCTCATATTGCATCTCTTTTACTGACTTTTTTCTTTCAGCAAATGCACCCCCTCATTACCTCTGGTCGTATTTATCTAGCTTTGCCCCCGTTGTACCGCTTGTCTACTAAAGGAAAAGTTGTTTATGCTCACGATGATGCAGACAAAGAACGCCTTATGGAAAGTGAATTTAAAGGGAATCAAAAAGTAGAGGTGAGCCGCTTTAAAGGTCTGGGTGAAATGAACTGGAAACACCTGAAGGAAACGACTATGGATCCAGCTAGCCGCTCTCTCCTTAAGGTCAAACTCCCTCAAGAAAAAGGCCTTGAAAGTACGGAAACATCTGTTCCCGTTGAAGTCTTCATTGAAAATCTTATGGGCCGTAAGCCTGAAAAGCGTTTTGACTTCATTCAACAAAACGCTCAATTTGTTGATGATATTGATATCTAATAAATAATCCTTTTAATTTCTAGGGGCGTTTGAATCGCCTCTAAAAGACATTTCATAGGCCCAATCAAGCCATGGAAGAAGTTTTTCCATATCTTTTGATTCAATAGTGGGACCACCCCATAGGCGAAGAGAAGGCGGTGCCCCCCCATGGTTGTTGATATCATATGCTATGTTACGTTCTGCTAAAAGCCCTGTCATCTTAGCTAAAAAGGCGCGATGTTCTTTTTCATTCAAAGCAAGAATTTTAGGATCTACCAGCTTTAGGACAATGGTCGATGTTGAACGTGTTTGAGGGTCTGTTGCCATGAACTCAACCCATGGTGTGCACTCAACCCATTGCTCTACGATTTTAAAATTACTTTGAGAGTGTTCAATGAGTGTTGAAAGCCCTCCCCCTTTTTGTGCCCATTTGAGGGCTTGCAGGTAATCTTCTATACAAAGAAATGAAGGCGTATTTAAGGTTTTTTCTTCAAAAAGAGGCCCATAAAATTTATCGTCTACCCGTAGTTTGAATAAGTAAGGGAGAGGCCAAGGAGGTTGATAGGTATTAAGACGCTCAACGGCTTTGGGACTTAGAACAAGCATACCATGGGCTGATTCACTGCCAAGGCCCTTTTGCCAAGCAAAGACTGTTGCATCAAATTTTTCCCAAGGAATCGATGTTGTAAAAGCAGCAGACGTAATATCTGCAATCACAAGGCCTGCGCGGTTTTTTTCTAAGAAGTCTCCCGTTGGAAAACGAACACCAGAGGTGCTGCCATTCCAGTTGAGAAGGATATCATTTGTAGAAGGAATATCTTGTATGTTGGGTAAGTCTCCATGGGAGGACTTGCGGACGTCGATATCCTCAAATTTTAGATGATTTGTGAGGTCTATTTGCCAGCGTTTGCTAAAAACATCGTGAGAGAAAACTGTTATGGGGACAGGTCCAAGTAAGTTCCAAAGAGCATTTTCAATGGCGCCTGTGGCTGAACCTGGTAATAGAGCAATCTTATGGTCCCTTGGAATTTCTAAAATAGTTCGGGTTAATTGAACAGCATCAGAGAGCTTATTTAGTCCATGGACAGAACGGTGAGAGCGCCCGATAGCAGCGTCTTTTAGTAACTCTAAAGACCAACCTGGGATTTTTGCACACGGCCCCGAGGAAAAATAAGGATGAGAGGGCTTTCCCTGCGGTTCCTTTAAGAAAGTTCCGCTGGACGAAGGGTTAGATGGGGTATTTTTCATAGTCAAGTAGCTTCTTTTTTAGGGGAGAACCCCAACGATAATTACCAATAGCACCATTAGAACATAGCACACGATGGCACGGTATTAAAAGACTTATAGGATTGTATCCAATAGCCGTTCCAACGGCTCGAACCGCTTTTGGGCGATCGATGGCATGCGCTACTTCTGAGTATGAGCGTGTTTCTCCTCGAGGAATATTTAAGAGAGCCTGCCAGACCTCATGTTGAAATTTTGTACCTGTAAAAAAAAGATCTGTTTTTGGTATTTTTTCTTTGAAAAGAGCGTCAAAGAAAGGACGTGTCTTTTCCCTGTCTTGAACAAAGAGGTTTGTTTTATAGTGGGAGCGCATTTCTTGTGGATCATCAGTCAACCCTAGAAAGGCAATCTTTTCTCTGCAAAGTCCTAATAAGATAGGCCCATAATCACTAGATTTAAAAATGCCGTAATAAATACTATTATTTGCCATTTTGGCTATTTTTTAACCTTTCGCTGTTATAGTGGTTTTATAATCTTTAAAAATAAGGAGGTAAAGGCTATGCAGTATTTTTTAACCATTATAAGCTTTTTATTTTTTTCTACAATGTCTTTAAAGGCAATATCTGTCAAGGCGGAAGCTTTTATTAAAAATGTCGTTATCTTGTCCGAGCCTCGTGCTTTTTTAACAAATGGAGAGGGGGATGAGTCGCTTTTAGAACTTTATCTCGGTGTTGAGCCCGATGATTTTGTTGAAGATGACGGCCTTGGAGATTACAATGAACTGCTTAATGTGCCAGATGAGTATATGAAAGAGGCTTAAGCAGCACCCCACCTTGCGGGTTTGTCTCGGATATCTACATGGACAAATCCTGATTTCGGATAGTATCCAACTCCTCCCATTTTGTAGGAAACAGCAAGATTCTTTAGTTCTCGAAGATGCTTGGGGAGCTTAATATCGATGGCACAACCCTTCATGTGATAGCTATTCTTTGCAACACCTGCATTTTTGCATCGTAACATGTTATTCGTTGAAGGGGAACGATATCCACTGATAACATCAAAGGTTGCCAGACCTGGAACGCGACAATCCATTTGCAAGCGATTAATAAGATTAATAAGCTCTGGATCTATATCATGGGTTTGGTTATTGTGATGGTCTCGTAAAAATGTTTTAAGCTGTGTCATGGCCTCAGGAATGATAACACCATTTTCTATGTAAGCGCCTTTAAACCATTCACCTGTGTGAATATTATGTAAAGCAATCTTTTTATCAAGACAAGCAGATGCTAGTCCAAAACGTGGAAGAATAAGGCTCGTTGAGACAAGGGCTGCTCCCTTTACAAGGAGATTTCGACGTGATATTTTCATAACCATATAAGATATATAGTATTATCTCTTTGTCTTTTCAATGTTTTTTCTATAAAAAATAGGAATTATTTTCATGACTACTCCCCTTATTACCGTGACACGCCTTTATACTGGTTCTGATGAGGAGAGTCATTTTGAAAATATACAAGTGCCACTCAAGGATGCTGGGGGCATTGGGTGTTTGTCTCAGAGCGTGTCCGCTACCGGCGTTATCTTTAGAACCATGCCAGGAGATTATCAGATGGATTGGCATAACACAGAGACACGCCAGTATGTTGTTATTGTCTCTGGGGCCGTTGAAATGGAAGTGGGAAGTGGTGAAAAACGTCGCTTTAAGCAAGGGGACATTGTCCTAAGTGAGGATAAAACTGGCCGTGGTCATAAAAGCCGTAGCGTTGATGGGCAGGAAAGAATTTCGCTCTTTATCACCCTTGAGTAGCTCTTTTGGCGATAAAAAAGCAAAGACTCAACTTTTGCGGGACGCACATACTAAAGGTATGCTTACGTTTCCACGGACTTCGCTTCACTTCTTTCTCATCCAAAACCACTTCGTTTAGCTATTTTGCAGAGGTTTCTATAGTTGATTAGTTTTGCGTGTACACGATGCGCAGCAACAAAGTGTAAACGTAAAAGGCTAGCTATAGATACTTATTTTTTGGGCTTCTTCACTGCTTTCTCTGATAAATCCTCGGCTAAGGCTTTATGTTCTTTTCGGCTAATAAAGGTATAAACTGCGGGCAGAACGAAAAGAGTAAACATCGTTCCAATAAGCATGCCTCCAACGATAACAAGACCAATGGGGCGACGACTCTCCATACCAGCACCATCAGCAAAGGCGAGAGGAACAGCTCCTAAGACCATGGCAAGGGTTGTCATGATAATAGGTCGTAAACGTAAACGTGACGCTTTAATCACGGCATCAACCCTTGATAAGCCTTCTTCTTTTAGGGCGTTGGCAAAATCTACGATTAAAATACCATGCTTCGTGATCAGACCAATTAGAGTCATAAAACCAATCTGGCTATAAA
Source organism: Holosporales bacterium (assembly GCA_003503995.1). Lineage (GTDB taxonomy): Bacteria > Pseudomonadota > Alphaproteobacteria > Caedimonadales > UBA9215 > UBA9215. Next base: position 8,139 of record DOCA01000104.1, on the reverse strand, counting down.
TATTGGAGGTCTGTCCAAAGATTTTAAGGAAAATTACAGCACCCGCAAGAGATAGAGGCACACTCAGGATGATGATCCAAGGATCGCGCCAGCTTTCGTACTGAGCGGCCAAGACCATAAAAATGAAAAGGAGAGCCAAGACAAACATTTTTACCATGGTGAGGCTTTCTTCGAGGAATTCTTGGCTACTACCAGAGAAGCTGACCTGTGTTGATGAATCTCCAACAGTTGCTTCAACAATATCGCGGGATTTTTCTAAGACCTCACCAAGACCAAAGCCTTCTTTCAAGCGACCACTGATGGTAACGGCACGCATACCTCTAATGTGGCCAATTTCAACGGGAGAGGATGTTTTATCAATACTGATGACCTCAGAGAGGGGCACCATGGTTTCTTTGCGTTGACCACGACTACCTACACTACTGCCTTTAATAAAAATATTAGCTAGGTCTTCAACGGTTTGGCGGACATCATCATCCACTTGAATGCGAACGGAAAAGAGCTTACTTTCTTTTTTGAATTTGCTAATGGGTTTGCCACCAACAAGAGTATCAAGGGCTGAGGAAATTTGATCAATTTCAATACCAAGGATGGCAGATTTTTCGCGGTCAATGGTAACGATGTACTCTTGAGCATCGCTACTGATATCAGCTTCAACGGTTTTGGGTTCAAAAAAGCCCGTTTTATTTAGGGCGCTCATGGCTTTATGGGCTTTAGCTGTTAAGGCTTTGAAGTCTTGGGTGCTGCTGATGACCAGATCAAAGCTATCACCCGATTTGCTACTTCCAAGGCTTGTACCGCTAGAGTATGCAATAACGTTTAAGCCAACGATATCATATAGAGCAAGGCGGATACTTTCCGCAACTTCTTTAGTTGATCTTGAGCGTTTTTCCCAAGGCACAAGAAGGTTAAGAGAGTGGGATTCACCTGGTACTTGGACAATAGAAAGGCGTTTATCCATTTCAGGGATATCTTTTAAAACAGCTTCGGCTTGTTTGACGTACTTGTCTACAAAATCAAGATTCGCATTGTTAGCTAAAGGCACAGAGCGCATGGTGAGCTGTCCTTGGTCTTCGCGAGGAATGTACTCATCCTTTAAAGATTTATAGGCAAAAATAGAGAGGCCAAAGAAGAGAAGACCAACAAGAATGACAAGGAAAGCGCCATTGAGTTTGAAAGTCGTCTCTTTATTGTGGAGAAGCTCTGTGTGGGGAACAGAAACTTTCACATCGGATTTAATAAAAAAGCTAAGAAGGCGACCGTAGGAATCATCTAGTTTATTAAGCCAGAGTTCAATTTTTACGTCTAAACGTTTGAAACGTTTTTTGAGCGTGAGGTTGCCGTCATCTTTTTCTGCCGCTAGTTTCAGGTTATGGGCTTTTAAAAGGCGGCCACACATCATAGGAGATAAGGTCAGGGCAACAAACCCAGAGATAATAACGGCCCCTGCTAAGGTCATGGCAAATTCTGTAAAGAGTTTACCCGTTGTTCCAGGGATAAGGGTGATAGGCGCATAAACCGCGGCCAAAGTGATGGTCATGGCAATAATGGCAAAGCTTATTTCTTTAGCCCCCTTAAAGGCTGCTTGAATGGGATTCATCCCTTCTTCAATATAGCGGTAAATATTTTCAAGCATAACGATGGCGTCATCCACCACCATACCAATAGCGAGAACCAAGGCTAATAGGGTCAGAATATTTAAGCTGAAACCCATAAGTTGCATAAGGAAAAACGTTCCGATCAAAGAAACAGGAATGGTCACGAGAGGAATTAAGGTTGCTCGATAAGACCGTAAGAACAATAAAACAACAATGATAACCAAGAAAGTGGCTTCAAAGATTGTTGTATAGACCTCTTTAATAGAGCGATCGATAAAAATAGTTTTATCGTTGGCAATTTCCAACTTCATGCCATTTGGAAGAAGACGTTGTAATTTAGGCAATTCTTTTTCTAGTGTTTTGGCAATGCTTAAGGGGTTTGCAACGGATTGTTTCGTGATGGCAATGGCAATAGCTGGCTTATCATTAAAACGGACTTGAGATTTTGTATCTACCGTTGAAAGCTCAACATAACCAATATCCCTAAGGCGTAACAAAGCTCCATTGCGCTCGCCTAAAATAATATTACTGAAATCAACCTCTGTAATGAGGGGAGCTTTTGTTGTAACTAGAATTTCTTCATTTTTGGTTTTAATGTTACCAGCAGGTTTTTCAATGTTTTGAGATTTGATGGCCTTGGCAATTTCATTAGGCGTAATTTTGAAGTTAGCCATTTTAACAGGGTCAAGGACGATGCGCATTTCAAACTCACCACCCCCATAAATATCAATACTGGAAACACCATTGATGGATTCCAGCTGACTTTCAAGAAAGCGGTTGGCATAGTCGGCAAGTTCTTCGATGTTATGTTGTTCGCTATGAAGAGCTAAGTGGATGATAGCAACAGCATCGGCATCAGCCTTTTTAATACGAGGTTCGACTACACCTTCAGGAAGCTTCTGTCGTACACGGCCAATTTTATCGCGCACGTCGTTTACGGCCCCATCAATATCGCGTTCGATATTAAAGGTCAAAGTGATGCGGCTTTCTCCCGTAGAGCTTTTAGACTTCATATCTTTCAAACCCTCAATGCCCGATAAGGCATCTTCGAGGATTTTTGTAATGGTCGATTCAATAATAAGAGGGCTTGCCCCTTCAAGCTGTGTCGAAATACTGACCTTGGGATAGTCGATTTGAGGGTATTGGCGAACTTGCAGTTGTTCAAAAGCAACGATGCCTAACGCAATGATAATCAGCGAGAGCACTGTGGAGAGAACGGGGCGTTTTATACAAAGGTCTGTTAGTTTCATCTAACTTCCTACTTCTTGCTTGTGTTTGAGAAAAGAGCTTTTAAATTATTATTTGTTTTATTGTAGTAGCGAGCCTTAGGCCGTGGTTTTGCTTTGTAGGAAGCAGGTGTCACAGGCTTATCTGCAGTCTCTCCTTTAGCACTGGTTGCTTCTACAGCTGCGTCTTTGGGGTCAGTTGTTGCTTCCGTTGGAGTAGAAGGTTCTCCAGAAGTTTTTTCCTCTTTTTGGGAGGCGTCTTGCGTGGGCTCCACAGCCTTTTCAGCGTTGTCTGTTTTTTCTACGCTTGCTGATGAAGAAACTTCCTTTTCAGGATCTCCGCCATCTGCTTTTGGTTCTGTTGTTTTTTTCGCTGCTTTTTTAGGGGTAAAAAGACCTTTAATTTTCATCCATAAGGACGGTCCCTTACCTTTTTCTAGGGCAGGTTTTGTTTCTTTTTTCGTTGTTTCTTTTGCTTCAGTTGTAGCCGAGACTTCGTCTTCTGGCGATTCAAGGCCTATGCTGCGAAGATCAAAACTTACAGGTACACCATCGGCAACTTTTTGATGTCCAACGGTAAGAATAATATCACCTTCTTTTAGATTTTTTGTGATTTCTATCCGATCTTTTTCTTGAATACCGGTTAACACCTGCACACGCAGAGCAACATATGAACCAGGATGTGGGTGTTCAATAACTCTCCAAATATAGGTTTGATCAGAGATGTTTACAATGGCTTCTTCCGGTACGATAAGACTATTATCTTTAGAACCAACGATGACCTTTACACGCACAAACATGCCAGGTTTTAAGAGATTTTTCTTGTTGGGAATAGTTGCTTGTATGGCGATGCTTTGGGCACCTGTATCAATCTGAGCATCAATGGCTTCAACTTCGCCAGGGAATTCTTGGCCTGGGTAACTATCGACGGATATCTTAATACGCTGACCAACATTGAGGTGGGGGATAAATTTAGACGGCATTTTAAAGTTAACCTTCATAGGATCCATATCAGTAATGGAAATCAAATCAAGGTCTGCTGTAATAGGAGTTCCTGCACTGATGTGATGTAGGCCAACAATGCCATCAAAAGGAGCTCGAATCTTTGTATCATCGAGATCTTTTTGAGCTTTTTCAACACCAGCTTGGGTTTTTAGAAATTGTGCGCGGGCTTCTTCAAGCTTTTTAGCCGTTCCAAATTTTTTATCACTAAGCTTTTTTTCGCGCTCAAAAGAGGATTCAGCAAGAGTAAGTAAGGCTTGAGCTTCTTTAAGTTGCGCACTATAGGTGCGATCATCTAGTTCAAATAATAAATCACCTTTTTGCACATTTTCACCACCAACAATATATACCTTGGAGACTAAGCCTCTAATTTGTGCTTTTATAGTCACAAAGTGGTCAGCTTCTAGTGTACCAACAACGGTCATTTCACGGGTTAGGGAGCCTCTGCGAACTTTGTCGACTTCAACACGAACACTGTCTGGACGGGCTAATTTTGCGTCGTCTTTTCTAGATAAATAGAAACCTGTGCCGATTAGTGAAGTCACAAGAATTGCAATGGCGATGCCGATTAAAGTTGGTTTTTTGATAAAATCCATTTAACTTTCCACATTTTTCTACTATTAACTTAGGTACAGTGTATCTAAAATAAGTTAACTTTTTATAAAATTTATGAACAAACCTTAGAGTAATTTGGTCCAATTGGCAATGCAAGAACAAAAAAATCATCCCCCGTTGCAGATTCTGCAAGTCCTTCCGGCTTTACAGTCGGGAGGGGTAGAGCGCGGTACCATTGATCTCGCGTCTTTTTTACAGAAAAAAGGCCATACGCCTTTTGTTGCCTCAAAGGGCGGCGATTTATGTCGTATTTTAGAGGAAAAAAAAATAAAACATTTTTCTTTTGATCTCGCCTCTAAAAACCCCTTAGTCATTTTAAAAAATGCTTTTCGCCTAAAAAGTATCATCAAAGCCAATAAAATTGATCTCATTCATGCCCGATCGAGAGCTCCTGCGTGGAGCGCCTATCTTGCTTCAAAAATAACAAACATTCCTTTTGTAACTACTTTTCATGGGACCTATAATTTTCAAAAAACGTTTTTAGGCCTTCTTAAGAAGGCTTATAATTCTGTTATGGCCCGTGGTGAGGCGGTTATTGCGATTTCACAGTTCATCCAAGATCATATTTCGGCTCATTATTTAAAAAACCTAAAGCCTAATGCCCTTAGTTTAATTAATCGAGGTGTTGATTTAAAGGAATTTAATAGAGCTACCGTTTCACAAGATCATATTCAAAGTTTGAAAAAGCAATGGAGCCTTACGACTGAACATAAAATTATTTTAGTCCCAGGACGCTTAACACGCTGGAAAGGACAAGGTATAGTGTTAAGAGCCCTTGAGAATCTTATCTCGCAGAACCCTTACCTCGTCTGTGTGTTTATTGGTTCTGATCAAGGTCGTCATGCTTATACACAAGAGCTTAAAGAACAGGTGAGGAAAGCTTTGCTGGAGAATAATGTGCGTTTCATGGACCATGTGGATGATATGCCAGCAGCCTATTGTATGGGGGATTTGGTGGTGCATGCCTCAACTGATCCAGAGGCATTTGGTCGTGTTATCATTGAGGCTCAGGCCATGGAAGTGCCCATTATCGCTTCAAACTTAGGAGCGCCTGCTCAAACAATAGAGCAGGGCAAAACAGGCTGGCTTCATAAGGCTGGAGATGCGGAGGACTTAGCTGCAAAAATTAGGCACGTTCTTGAAACAGATTGTAGCCCTTTTACAAAGAAGGCCCTAGACCATGTGCAAGAAAATTACAGTGACCAGCTTATGTTTGAAAAAACAATTGCTGCCTATGAACGCGTTTTAAAAAGAGATTGTTAAGGTTATGTCTAAAATAATACTACCTCACCCTCAAAAAATTCTTGTTATTCGTCACGGTGCTTTTGGTGATGTTGTAAAATCTTTAGGCGCCTTCCAGATTATTGCCGAGAACCATAAACAAGACCATATTACTCTTCTTACCATGCCTTTGTTTGAAGATTTTTGTAAAAAAACAGAGTTTTTTGATGAGGTGATGTTGGATGAAAGGAGACGCAGTCCTTCTCATTATCTAAAAATCACAAATCAAATCCATGAGAAAAATTTTGATTTTATTTATGATCTTCAAGGATCTAAACGGACGGGACGTTATTTCAAGATTCTTAACTTTCGTCGTAAAGTCCAATGGTCCGGTAATGTTAAAGGATGCGCCTTTTATCAAAAAATGTCTCAAAAGAAAATGTTACATCCTTATGAGCGCTTAGCAGAGCAACTTCGTATTGCAGGTCTTGATTTAAAGGGAAAGACGAGTTTGCAGCCTGATTTGTCTTGGCTCAAGATAGGCCTTCCCCTAACTCTTCCTCGGAAATTTGTTTTAATGATTCCAGGAAGTTCTCCTCATACCCTTGAGAAAAGATGGCCGTCTTTATTTTACGCAGACCTTGCAACGCGCTTAAAAGATCGAGGTTTTGAAACGGTGATTGTAGGCGGGCCAAATGAGACGTCCATTGCTCAAGAAATTAAACAACGATCCCCTCTGGCTTTGGATTTGACAGGCAAGACGGAACTTCATGATATTTTAGGCATTGCTCACCGTGCCAAGGTTATTATAGGAAATGATACGGGGCCTCTGTTTTTAGCTTGTGCTTCTGGTAATCCAACCTTTGTGCCGTGGTCAAGCTATTGCAAGGCTGAACTTAATGCGCCTCGAGGGGATAACATATCCCTTTTTGAAGAACCCATCTTATTAAATTTAAACCCTGATAGACTATGGTATGCCATGGAGAAGGTTTTATAGTGTCGAACCCCCTATTTTCTCAGGCCTTACTTAGGTGTCGAAAACAGCGTGCTCAACATACTTTTCAGCAAGTTGCTTATCTTGCTCAGGACCTTGAAGAAACATTGATCGAACGCCTGCCAAAAAACAGAGAGAGCTTAAATAAAGTCCTTCTTATTGGATGTCCAGCAGGCCTTCCACAAACCCATTTAAAAGGCGTCTCTATCGATGTCTTTGACCCTTTTTTAGAAGAAAGTTTTATAGAAAATAAGCTGCCCTTTCAAGAAGGTCACTATGATCTTGTCTTAGAAGGATTTATTTTTCATTGGTTGAATGACCCTTTAGGGTATTTGTGTGATATAAAGCGTCTTTTGAAGCCTGGCGGTCTGTACTTATCAGGTTTTTTAGGGGGCTCCACCCTAACAGAACTACGTCAGGTTCTTTTAAAAACAGACATTGACCTTTATGGGGGCGCATTTGCGAGAGTGTCCCCCATGATTAAGCCTGAAGCTGCAACCCGTCTGTTGCAATCTGCTGGTTTTAAAGATGCTATCGTTGATCATGAAGAAACTGGCGTGTCTTACCCTCATATCAAGTCTCTTATTCAAGATTTACGAGCCATGGGGGAGTCTAATGCGTTGACGGACCAGAGATCTCTGAAAATTTCAAAGGATTATTTTGAGCAGGCTCAGCAAAATTACCATGTCCTTTTTCCTCAAAAAGGTGAGAGTCTTTTGGCAACTTTTGATTTAGTACACATGACAGGCTGGTCAGTTTAGTAAAATTCCACGTATTGGGTGCAATGACTATAGAAAATAAGACTTGAATTAGGCTATTAATTTATTATATAGTTTTTTTGTTTGAAAAAAGGACTGCGCATCATGATAAAAATATTCCGAAATGTTAATTTTATTTTCCATGGGCAGGGTATAAACCTTCGCCTTTAGGCGGAATTGCTTTAGCTCACTAATAGTTTATACTAGCCGTATGTTTAGCTCAGATAGATATAAGCGCGGAGCGCATACAGTTTTGGAACTTCAGTATCACTTTGTATGGAAAACAAAGTATAGATACCCTATTCTACGTGGTGATATAGGGCTTCGTGTTCGTGAACTAATCCGTCAAATTTGTAGTGAAAAAGAGATAGTAGTTGTCCGTGGTAATGTTCGATCTGACCATGTTCACGTTCTGGTGAGTGCGCCCAGTCACTTGTCAGTGTCAAAAATAGCTCAATACTTAAAAGGAAAAAGCTCTCATCGTTTGCAACGTGAGTTTCCTGAATTGAAAAAAAGATACTGGGGGAGTCATCTTTGGTCTAGGGGGTATTTTTGCAGCACTGTTGGGGCAGTAACGGAAAATACAATAAAAAAATACATTGAAGATCAATCCGATGTTCCAGAAGGATTTAAGGTGTGGGATGAAGAAAAACACGTGGATTTATCCACAGGGCCTGCCTTTAGGCCAATCGTCAAACCACCATCTTTAGATGGTGGTCGTTGAT
>DOCA01000026.1 GCA_003503995.1 Holosporales bacterium | reverse complement strand
CCCACAAACATTTCAACAAAGTCAGACCCTGAAATAGAAAAGAATGGCACACCGGCTTCACCAGCAATAGCCCGCGCCAAAAGCGTTTTACCTGTACCAGGACTTCCCACAAGCAAAACGCCTTTAGGAATCTGCCCGCCTAATTTCTGGAACTTCCGAGGGTCCTTCAAATAGTCAACAACTTCTTCTACTTCTTGCTTGGCTTCATCAACACCAGCCACGTCGGCAAAAGTCACTTTTCCTTGTTGTTCCGTTAAAAGCTTGGCTTTTGACTTGCCAAACCCCATGGTTTTGTTGCTTCCCGATTGCATTTGACGCAAGAAAAAGATCCACACACCAATTAAAAGCAACATAGGAAACCAGCTAAGCAACATGGAAAAGAAAGAAAAGCCTTCCTCATCAGATGCAGCTCTCACATTCACATTGCTCTTTAGGAGACGCTCTACAAGGGCGGGGTCATTGGGTACATCCACATTAAAGGCTTGCCCCGAATTGAATTTACCAACCACACGGTTTCCTTTTATAACAGCTTCGGAAACTTGGTTGCTCTCAACGGATTTCACAAACTCAGAATAGGCTAACGGTTTGCCCTCCACACGGTCGGAACCTGTTTGAAACATATTATAAAGAGCAAGGATAAAAAGGCCGATGATGACCCACAAAATGAGATTACGGTTATTACTATTCACTGGTTCAAAATCCTTTTAGCTGTCGTTAGGGATATTATTAAGGATTATGAGAAAAAAGGAAAGCTTAGAAAGGGCGTTTTGATTTAAAAACAAACATTTTATCCTCACAAAGACCATTCATAGGTTGTAGATTTTCCACAATGGCATTAAGACTCGGATGAACTTTCTTTCCGTCTTCAATCCATAAAGACGGCAATGACCAAAGAACGGCACGGGGCAGATCAAGGTTTTTGAGAGCTGGATTAATGTTGAGTAATTGCAACCACCCCTTTTCGCCAATACATTTTATAACTCCCCTCAAATTTTTCGGAGGTATAATAAGGAAACGTTTATCCCAAATAAAAGGCTTACCTAAGACCTCTTTTTCATCTTGAATAGCGCGGTACTCCCGAATTATCATAAGGTCTTTTTTGTTTCTTGAAATTCTCATACCTTGAGCCGTAACGGCTGAAAAATTTGGACTTCTTATTTTCTCTAAAAGACCTTTAAGACTATGAGAAGAGAGCGGGTAACGTCCAACACCATAGGCTTGCAAAAGAAAAGATAACAAAACCCCTTGAAAACTTTCAGGCAATTGAGAAAAAGCCTCTCGATCAAGGTGCACATATCCGAAGTCAGATACTTGAGCATAAGCTTCAAGGTAACGCATAATCCAACTTTCATAAGCTTTTCTAACACGCTGATAAAGCTCAAGAGACAGCGTGGTCTTCTCCAGAGTTTTTCGCCAAAACACACGTTCAAAAGCCGTATTCTGATTACTCGGGTCTTCCACCCATTCTATTTTGAGTTGCTTTAAAGTTTCTTGCAGTTGATCTTTTGTCACTCCCAAAAAAGGTCGCACAAGGGTAAGGGTTTGATATTTTGAAAGAGCGCGCATACAAGCAAGACCCAACAAGCCACTATTTTGTCGAAGGCGCATACAATAGGTTTCGCTTTGATCTCCTTGATGGTGACCTAAAAATAAAAACTGATACCCCTGCTCAAGGCACCATGCCTTCAAGAGGTCATAACGTTTTTCACGGGCTTTTTCTTGGAGGGCTGTTGAAGGTTTTTCTCCTTGCCATGTTAAGATATGATGTTCAACTCCCTGAACTTGCAACAACTCCTGCAAATGCTTTGCTTCTTGAGTAGACTGAAGGCGCAACCCATGATCAACGGTTAAGGCAACAAGCTGCCCTCCGTGATTCTGCACCCACGCCTTTAATAAAAAAGTCAGTGCCAAACTGTCTGCTCCTCCTGAAACCGCAACGGCAATTTTCAAATTGCCAGAAGAACCACAATGAGAAAAACCTGCCTCATGGAGCAGGTTTTCAAAATCCTGAGGTGTAATCCCTTTTAACGACATTTAAGCTCTTTAGATAACTTTGCTGTATACCAATCTAGGGTCGCCGAACGTGTTTCATAATCTTTATTAATTTGGCGAAGGGTAATGCAAGCGTCACCGCGCTTATTAATCATCTTAAGAGAATAAGCCAGTTTGGCCAAAATTTCAGGCAACCGATCATGCTCCCCATGGAACTTATCTTGGGAAAACTCTTTTTGCTTTTGAGCTTTCTTAAGCGCGCCATAGGCTTGTCCAAAAGCAATGGTCGCCCCTGAGTAATTGTTTGATTTTAGCATAAACTCCCCAAGCCAAAATCGCGCTAAAATAGCTTCGGAGGTTCCTTGATATTTTTCAACAATTTCCTCAAAAGCTTTTTGAGCTAAATCTATACGTTGCTGCGTTAAATAATGACGACCTTGTTCATAAAGCTCGTACTCGGGAGGCAAAACAGGTTCTGGCGTTCCATCCATGGTTCCTTCTTGACTTTGCTCACCACTAGGCGACTCAACAAGAGGAGCAAGAGCGACCTCTTGGACCGTATCTGTGGACAGTGAGCTTTTCACCCCAAGAGGGAACCCCATAAAAATTAAAAAAAGAACAAGACAGTATCGCATGGGCACACCCTAAAAAATTATAGAAAAGATTTATTAAAACGATTATACGCCCTAGATGTCAACGTGTAAATTCTTCAATGTGACCTTGCAGCATTACCATTGGAGAGTCAAAAAGTTATCTGTCATAAAAGACTCATAGGCGATTCAAGATCGTTCCAGTTAGAAAGAGGCGACCGACAATTATGTCTGTCTTATAGTTTAGGCGCATTGGATAACATTTAGAGCTTTTTAGAGCCGCCTTATTCATCAAACGATGGGCTTGGGGTATTTGGTTACATACCCCAGGTCTTCTTGGAAGACGTTCCTACAAAAAATAGGCTTTTAAGTGTTTTCTTTGAAAGTTCTAACAACAATTTCAGAAATTTTATCCACAATACGCGGGTCTGCCAAAGTAGAAACATCGCCAATCTCTGCGACTTGCCCTGCTGCAATTTTACGCAAAAGACGGCGCATAATTTTCCCTGATCTTGTTTTAGGAAGACCTGGTACAATCACAATATACTCTGGCTTTGCAAAAGAACCAATGTTTTTTCCTATGGTTTGTAGGACTTCATCCTTAAAAACATACAGCACGTCCTCGCCGGATTTTAAGATCACAAAAGCAAAAAGGCCCTCTCCTTTAATAGAGTGAGGAATCCCAACAACAGCGCTTTCAGCAACCTGGGAGTGAGTGTTGATGGCAGCTTCAACTTCAGCCGTGCCAACGCGGTGGCCAGAAATATTGATGATGTCATCCATACGCCCCGTAATCCAGTAATAACCATCTTTATCACGACGTGCGCCATCTTCCGATGAATAGTAACCTTTAAACTTTGAAAAATAGGTTTTAAAAAAACGTTCGGGATCATTATAAACCCCTCGCATTTGCCCTGGCCAAGAGTCTTTCATGACAAGGCTTCCCATGCCAGTTCTTTTTATAGCTTGGCCTTTTTCATTAAGGAGCTCTGGCTGTATCCCAAAGAAAGGCTTCGAAACGGACCCTGGTTTTAAATCCATCGCACCTGGCAAGGGTGTTAATAAAATACCACCCGTTTCCGTTTGCCACCAAGTATCGACAACGGGACACTTTTTTTGGCCAATAAGGTTGTAATACCACTGCCATGCTTCTGGATTTAATGGCTCTCCAACGGATCCTAAAACACGTAAGGTTGGGTGCTTTGTTTTGGTCGCGAAGGCATCGCCTTTGCTCATAAGAGAGCGAATGGCCGTTGGCGCCGTGTAAAAAATAGAAACTTTATGTTGATCAACAACATCCCAATACCGAGCAGCATCTGGATAAGTTGGAACCCCTTCAAAAATAAGAGAAGTTGCTCCATTTGCTAAAGGACCATAAACCACATAAGAGTGTCCTGTAATCCAACCCACGTCTGCCGTACACCAATAAATATCTTCTTCGTGATAATCAAAAACGTATTTATGTGTCAGCGCCGCATAAACCAAATACCCACCACTGGTATGTAAAACCCCCTTGGGTTTTCCGGTAGAACCCGAAGTATAAAGAATAAATAAAGGGTCTTCTGCATTCATTTCCTCATAAGGGCACTCTGTATTAACATGTCGCACTTCTTCATGGAGCCAATAATCACGGCCTTCTTTCATGGGACAGGTTGCCCCTGTATGCTTCACAGTGATTACCGTTTCAACGGTTTTTTTCTCTGTTTGTGTTAGCGCCAAATCAACAGTGTCTTTTAAGGGGATGGTTTTTGCGCCTCTTTGCGCCCCATCGGCCGTAATAACTACTTTTGATTCACAATCATCTAAACGCCCAGCTAAAGCGCTTGCAGAAAAACCACCAAAAACCACAGAGTGAATAGCCCCAATACGAGCGCAAGCCAACATCGCATAGATGGCTTCAGGAATCATAGGCATATAAAGGGTGACAACACCCCCTTTTTGAACTTTATGTTGCTTTAACACATTAGCAAAACGACAGACATGTTCATAAAGATCTTGGTAAGAAATATGTCTTACGTCTCCAGGTTCATTGCCTTCAAATATATAGGCAGTCTTATCTTTTCTCTGAGGCAAATGGCGATCCACACAATTTGCACAAACATTTAACATGCCATCAGAAAACCAACGAATATGAAAATCCTCTTCTTTAAAAGAAGTATTTTTCACAATAGTGAAAGGTTTAATCCAATCAATGATTCGGGCTTGTTTAGACCAAAAAGTCGTGGGATCTTTTATAGATTGTTTGTAGAGAGTTTCATACTGCTTTGCCGTAATGTGTGGTTTAAGAGCAGGGCTCTTTGAAACGGGGTAAAGGGCATCATGTTGTTTTTTTTGTGCCGACATCGTGTATAAAGTTGCCTTCCTGTTTTTTTTGTAATGGTTACTTTGAACAAGCCGATGAGGGCATGAGACGAAATTTCACCTGTAAATCATTTTCACCGTCATCAAAGGAAATTTCAAGGAATTCTTCATCTCTTTTATAAGACCATTCCTTTCTGGGCACAGACTGCCACCCTAGAGCTTCTAAAGACTCTTTATAAAAGGTTTGAGTTTCCGCTAAATCTGCTGCGCCAAACGCACTGACTTCAACTATTTTTCCCTCAGGCACATCAAAAACCACTTCGGATTCTTCATCAAGACTCAAGCCAGGCGCCAAAGGAACGTCAGAGAGAATTTGTACATAAGCTGTATCTTGATCTGTTGCTTGGGCAACATTACAATCAAAGCAGACACTATTTAACGCAATGGCAAACAAAGCAATTATCTTAAATCTCATTGATATCATCTCAAAAAATCTCCAACGCAACTAGACACTCCACTTTTACGCTCTTTTAGCCAGAAGAACAATAGCTTTTTCCATCAAAAAATGTTATCTTATCGGAATTTAATCCTCAAAAAAGCTATTTTTTCATGATTGCAATTCAAAACTTATCCATGGCCTTTGGTGTGCGCCTTTTATTTGATGACGTCACTTTAAACCTAAATAAAGGAAATCGTTATGGTTTAATCGGTGCCAATGGTGCCGGAAAATCAACTTTCCTTAAACTTTTAGGTGGCGAAGACCAACCAACCTTAGGTGATATCATTATTCAACGTGGCGCCGTTGTTGGGTGGCTTAAGCAAGACTTGGCCAACTATGAGGGCGATCGAATTATTGATGCTATCATTCGTGGTAAACCCCCTCTTTTTGAAGCTCTTTGCGAAAAAGAAAAACTTCTTGAGGATGATATCTGGAATGATGAAACAGGTTGTCGTCTTGGTGAGCTTGAGGAAATTATCATGCACCATGACGGATATGTCGCAGAAACCTTTGCAGCCGAACTCTTAGAAGGCCTTGGAATTCCAGAGGCTGTTCATCTTGATCCTTTAAGTACATTATCTGGTGGTTATAAATTAAGAGTCCTTCTTGCCCAAGCGCTTTTTAATCAACCTGATGTGCTTTTACTTGATGAGCCAACCAACCACTTGGACATTCGCTCTATCGCATGGCTTGAACAATATTTGATCGAGGAATTTAAAGGCCTCCTTGTTTTTATTTCGCACGATCAGGACTTTTTGAATAATCTTTCAACGCACATTCTTGATATTGATTATGGTGAGATTGCTCCTTTTACAGGAAATTATGATAAATTCGTCCATCAAAAGAATGCCCTGGGTGAGCAACGAGAGCATGAAAAGCTTAGTGCTGAGCGCAAAATTGCAAAGATGCAAAGTTTTGTGGATCGTTTTAAGGCAAAAGCTTCAAAAGCAAAACAAGCCCAATCACGCATGCGCATGATTGAGAAAATCGAAGTTGCTGAAGTCAAAGAAACCTCTCGCATTTCTCCTGGGTTTAATTTCAAGATAGAGCGCCCTTCTGGAAAAACAGTTTTAAAAGTGCGTAATATTGCAAAAGCTTTTGAAGAAAAACAAGTTCTTAACAAGGTTTCTTTTGAGCTCCAACGGGGGGAAAAGCTAGCGCTTATCGGTCCAAACGGCATTGGAAAGTCAACTCTTTTGAAAATCTTGATGGAAAAGCACCAAGCCGATCAAGGGGAATTTGAATGGGG
>DOCA01000004.1:14012-14984 GCA_003503995.1 Holosporales bacterium | reverse complement strand
ACAACTTTTAGCTATATCTCCTTTTTCGAGCCGCATTTTGAGACTCGGTTGTTAAGAATAAAGTTTTTTTCGTACTTTCAGAAAAAGGTGTGAAATGATGCAAAACATCCCTTACTGAAGTGGCATTATGTTTGATTAATTCTTGTGTGACATCCACTCTTGAAAAAGGATGTGTGTCGGGGTTGGCCTTCTCAACCAAACGCACCTGCGTTTCACCACCAATTTCTCTCCAGTCTTGGGTGCCATTTTCGCTGTCAAAAGCAGCTCTTTCGAAGTAGCTATTTTGATAAAAATCACCGTCCTCCCGTGTGATATCTTCTCCCACAAAAATTTCAAGAGATGTTGGTGCTATAATTTGAAGAGTTGTGCTTGTTTCTGAAGCTTCTAATCCAACAAGAGAACTTTTCGTTTTATAGACAGAGCGATTTTGCGTGCAAGCGTATAGTTTACCTCCGCCCCTTATATAAAGAACCACAGTGTCTTCTAATGAGGAGGCGTTATGGCGTAAATACTTTCCCTTATAAGCGCCTGAAACGCCATTTAAAACACGAGCTATAGCTATAGAAGGAGCCGTTATCTCATAGGGGACATGGGTTTCTTCTGCTCGACCATTGGCTTGCTTCCATGTCACAAAAGCCGGCGTATCTATTTGATAGGTAACAGTCGTTAGACTATGTAATTTTCCATTTTCATCACAGTAAAAGGTTCCTGCAATCTCAACAGGAGAGCCTTCCACTACGTGATCAAAGGCATGAACTTGCTGTCTTTGCCAAGCGCTTTCAGGGGCATCTTCAAAGCCATAACGCACAAAGATTCTTGTTTGATGAGCTTGTTGATCACTCTCATAGAGCCAACCCATAAACTGATAAGGCATTGTGCTAAAAACAGTTGAAAAGAAAATTTTGGGCGTCCATAACTCTCCCTCTTCAAAAGACACTTCTCCCTTTTTATTCCAAATGCTTTTTCGAGACG
>DOCA01000004.1:0-13906 GCA_003503995.1 Holosporales bacterium | reverse complement strand
TATAAGAGTTTCTGTTCCATCTGGGTGGGAAAATTTTACAAAGACTTTTTCTTTCCTTTGCTTAACACCCTCGATGGTAAAAGAAACACCTTCTTCTATGATAAAAGTTGCCCCCTCTTTTCGACAAGGGGTCTCATCAATAAACAATGCCAAAGGCTCACCAGAGAAATGTGAATCAGAGAAATGAGAAGATCCCTGAACAGGGTGCGCCAAAAACAGTCCCAAAAACGCGGAACAATAAACCAAAAACTTATGCATAATTTTCCTCAAACTACTTTTGATAGAAGTTTATGTATAAGCCATAAAAAAGCAAGATGTCTCTCCCCTAAATTCATCTAGCGGAACCACTAGTGGTTTTTTAGGAGAAAAAATAGAGTCGGCTTTGAAAAAGATTTTTACTCTTTTACAGAAATTTTCTTTAAGACGCTAAAGGAACTTTTTTAGCACGCCTATGCTGTAAGAGACTCACCCACAAATAACAAATCACCGTAAGCCCCGCAAAGAGAATCATCAGACTTGAAATAGATGATAGCGTACCATTATAGGCTTTTCCTGCAAAGTAAGATCCAGAGCCTAAGAAGATCATTCTAAAGGCGGCCAAGAAAGCAGAGGCTGCCCCTGTTGCATGACGAAAGCGCTCAAGGGCAATGGACGATGTTGGTGGAAAGGTAAAACCAAGAGCCATATTATAAAGCAAAACGGGGGCCAATAAAATGTAAGCAGACTTTACATCTAAAAAGGTCATCCAAGCCATGGTAATGGCAGATGTTGTCACAAATGAAATGCCTGCCCTTAAAACTTTTTTTGCCCCAAAGTTCGCAATCAAACGCCCCACCACAAGGTGTGCCAAAGCGTTGGTAACCATCCCAATACCAGTGACAACGCCAAACTGCACTTTGCTCAGACCAAACTGGTCGATATACAGATAAGAACTCGACGTGATATACGCAAAAAATCCCGCCAACATTAAGGATGTAATCATGCCATAGAGCAAAAAGATTGGGTCTTTAAACATTGATATATAAGTTCGACAGATACCGCTCAAAGAAAAAGGGGTTTTCTTCTCAAGAGTTTCAGGAAGCAAAAACTGATAGAGTGTAAAAATTAAAAGCCCTGCAACAGCCACACCATAAAAGAGTAGTCGCCAGCCATAATACTCTCCAACAAAACCACCAATAATAGGACCAACAGCAAAAGACAACGTAATCACAATCCCCATATAAGCCATCATGGTACCAAAACGACGCCCTTGCAACATGTCCGCCAGCACAGCAATACACACAATAGGAACAGCAGCCGAAAACATACCTTGGGCAAAACGCCACACATCAAAGGCAAATAAAGTGGGCGCCATGGCACACCCAAGGGAGGCCACCATAAAACAAAGAAGAGAAATAAGCATGATTGGCTTACGGCCATAACTATCAGATAATGGCCCCACAAAAGGACTCGCCAAACAATAACCAAAGGAATTCACACTGAGAGTCCACTGCAGATCGGCTTCGCTCGCTGCGAACTCCGAGACCATTGCAGGCAACGAGGGAGCGTAAATATCCGTTGACATCAGCACAATAGAAATACCAAGAGCTAAAAGCCACGGGATGTAAACTGAAAAAGAAGGCTGTGCACTTGTGGTTGTCATAAAACAATAATCCTAGGAAAATAGAGTGGGCAATAGTTACAAAAGGAAATCCATTCAGGGTAGACCTTTTATGCTCACAATACCACAATAACTTTTAAGAGAAAGATTTGATAGAGCTCTATATCCATGATAATCTATTACCAACAGGAGAGATTCAAGACATGGACACCTTTCGGACCTTCACTCTACGCTTTTTAATTGTATTGTTTCCAGCATTTTTGGTTTCTTTTGCGTTTTTTAATTTCCGGACTTTAACAAAGCTTGAAATCACTTTAATGTCTCTTTTAAGCCTTGGATTGCCTTGGCTTTTCTACCAGCTCCTTTTACATCATGATCACCAATCCCGAGCCAATAAAGCCCTTCTCAGCTTTTGCACATCCATGGAACGCATTTTAACAAGTATGATCTCTCTCGAGAAAACAACCAAAGAATCACCCAAAGAAATGATGGCAGAACTTCGTATGATGCAAAATATTATGGGGCAAATTGTGCAAGAAAAAGCAACTGGCAGCGCGACTCAAAATATGTCTTCAGAAACAGCCGTTAATGCACCTCTGTCAGCTCCAGGAGCAACAGCTGAAACAGCCTCTTCATCTACCATGTCAACGGCCTCTCCTTCTTCTGCCGCCTCTTCACAAGACCCCACAAAAGAAACTGCAACTGTTATTGATATAAAGGCCTCTCAAGATACTGCTCAACAAGAAGGTTCAAACATTCAAAGTACAGAAGCAGAAGAAGATTCAGATCTTTTAACACGGGATAAATTACTAGTAATTATTGAAAAAGCCCTGAATAATGATCGCATCGAAATGCTGGTTCAACCTATTGTTAGCCTTCCCCAACGCAAAGCACGACATTTTGAGTGTTTTTCTCGTATTCGCGAAGATGATGGTACAATTTACACACCCGACCACTTTATGCATTTAGCTGAGGAAGCGAATCTTGTTCGTTTGGTTGACAATGCTATGCTTTTGCGCTGCATTCAATTAGCACGCTCTTCTGTACAAAAAGATTTCGATGTTAATTTCTTTTGTAATATATCCCAACACACCTTATCTGATAAATTTTTCTTTGAGAGCCTTTCAGAATTTCTCCATAGCAACCGTGACCTTGCCAAACACATGGTGTTTGAATTTCATGAAGATGCTATAGCACAAAACCTTAGTAACATTGAACCCCACCTTCGAAAACTTAATTTATATGATTGCCGCTTTTCCATTGATCAAGTTACAAATCTCACTTTAGATGTCAAGCACCTCAAAGACCTTAATTTCAAATATGTGAAATTTCATAGTTCAGTCTTACTTAAAGCCATTGATAGAGACTCAGGCTATAAACAAGTTGAGAACTTTAAAAAGAATTGTGATATCCATAATCTGGATATTATTCTTTCCCACATCGAAACTGAAGACGAACTTAGAAAACTCAGCAACTTTAATTTTGATTACGGTCAAGGCTTTTTGTTTGGCACACCCGTTCTATCCAAACGTTAATTAAAAAACAAGATCATTTTAATTAATTTCACGTTAGGAAAAAGTGGAAAACGGCTCTATTTTAAAAAGAAAAATGCCGCCATAAACAAACCAAAGCAATAAAAATGACTCAAAAAATAATAGATATTATTTCAACAGGCAGTTCTTGCCCTCCCGAACACCTGAAAAAAGCATGCGCCTATGTCCGGGAAAAAAGATTTCTTCCCAGAACACCAACTGTTTTTTTTAGCGAGCACCCCCTCTATATTTGCCATGATGAGCAACGACTTCTGAATCTTAAAGAGGCACTGTATGCGGAAGACTCTGATGTGATTTGGTGTTTAAGAGGAGGGTGTGGCACATCGCGACTCTTGCCAAAACTGCTTTCCTTAGCCCCTCCTAAAAAGAAAAAAAACTCATCGGCTTTAGTGATGTAACCTCTCTCCATTTTCTTCTTACCCAACATTGGGGGTGGCAAACCATCCATGGGCCAACCCTTAATTCCTTAATAGCAAACAAAGGACAAAGCAGCTCTGTTACCTCAACACTTGATCATTTGCTTCAAGACGGGACAGCCTCCATAAACTTATCTCTCACCCCTCTAAACGAACAAGCCCATCTTCAAAAATCCCTCCAAGGACACCTTGCTGGTGGAAATTTGGCTCTTACCCAACGCAGCATGGGGACACCTTGGCAATTGGATAGCGCAGGAAAAGTTCTCTTTTTTGAAGATGTAAACGAGTACCCCTACCGCATTGCAGAAACCCTTGATCACCTTAAACACGGGGGACTCTTTGAAAATGTAAAGGCCATTATCTTTGGTCAGCTTACCAATGATACTCCTGAAAAAAATGAGAAAGAGCTCTTAGATCATATTCTTTTTGACTTTGCAAAAAACGCTACTTTTCCCGTATTCTCCGACCTTGCTGTTGGCCATACACCTAACAATCACCCCCTTCAGCTTAATGCTCCTGTAGTTTTAACATCAAAAAAAGGCTTAGTCTCTCTCCAACAAACCCTCACAATTTAAAGGGTTTCAATGGCAAGGGCAACAGCTTCGCCACCACCAATACAAAGAGTCGCAATACCGCGCTTTTTACCATGAGTTTTAAGAGCATGTATCAAAGTTACAAGAAGACGTGCGCCACTGGCACCAATGGGATGCCCAAGGGCACAAGCCCCCCCATGAACATTTACTTTATCAAGGGGGATCTGACAGGCTGCGGCACAAGCCATGGCAACAACTCCAAAGGCCTCGTTGATTTCAAAAAGATCAACACTCTCTTTTGTCCAATTCGCTTTTTTAAGGACAGTCTCAATGGCACCAACGGGAGCAAGGGTAAACCATTCTGGCTCCCGTGAGAATTCTCCGTGGGCCACAATACGAGCAAGAGGCTGGAGATCTTTTTGATGCGCCATTTCCTCAGTCGTCAACAAAACAGCCGCGGCCCCGTCAGCAATTGAACTAGAATTAGCCGCCGTCAAAGTCCCCTCTTTTTTAAACGCAGGACGTAAGATTGGTATCTTCTCAAAGCGTACTTTTTGCGGAGGTTCATCTGCTGAAACAAGGATAGTTTCCTTACGCCCTTTGATTTCTAACGGCGCAATTTCTGTTGTAAAAAAACCCGCTTTTTGAGCCGTCAATGCTTTTTCTCCTGATGACTTTGCAAAGGCATCCTGATCATCGCGGGAAAAGTTTTTTTCTTGTGCTAACTCTTCAGCAAAAAGCCCCATAGATGTGCCACCGCTCATGGCATCTTGCAGGCCATCCCACATCATATGGTCTAACAATTGATGATGCCCCATACGTAATCCAGAGCGAGCTCCCTGACTTAGATAAGGGGCATTGCTCATGCTTTCCATGCCTCCAGCAAGCACGACAGAACAGCTGCCAACTTGAATAGAATCAAGGGCTAGCATCACAGTTTTTAAACCTGACCCGCATACTTTATTCACCGTCGTGCAATGAGTGCTTTGTAACAAACCCGCTTTAAGGGCCGCTTGCCTTGCTGGCGCTTGGCCAAGACCTGCACTCAAGACACACCCCATGAAAACTGCATCGACCTCTTGTTCTAAAACAGTGCTGTCTTTAAGGGTTTCTTTTAAAACATGGGCACCAAGGTCCGTTGCGCTCAAAGGCGATAAGGCCCCTTGAAAAGAGCCCGTTGGCGTTCTTTTGGCAGACACAATAACAATATTTTTAAGAGACATTTAGGATTACTTTCTTAAGTTACTTCAGGATTTTTTGGTGAATTTTTATCTAAATGATTGGGAGTAATAATGCCAGCAGATACGACCATTTTTATTCCTTCTTCAACGCTCATGCTCATGAGTGTTAAATCACTGCGTGGCACAAAAAGAAGATAACCTGATGTAGGGTTCGGCGTGGTAGGCACGAAAACATTAACGACTTCTTGCTTTGTGCCCTGCTGCACTTCTCCTTGCGTTACCCCTGTCACAAAGCCAATAGACCAAAGACCTTTGCGAGGATATTCGATCAAAACAACCTCTCGGAATGAATTTTTATCTCGCTTGAAAACAGCCTCAAAAATCTGTTTTACCGCAGAATAAAGTCCTCGTACAACAGGCATACGATTCACAAATTTTTCACCCGTCTTAACAAAGAGTCGCCCCAAAAAGCCTGCTGCGAAAGTCCCAATCAATGTGAAAACCACAAAAGCAATGATGATGCCGAACCCTGGTATATCAAAGGGAATATATTTTTCAAAATAGTACTTTGCAGGGAGCAAACTTTTGACTTTATCGTCAATGGTTGTGATGGTTAACCAAACGATATAAGCCGTTAAAGCTAAAGGCGCTGTCACCAAAACACCCGATAAAAAATGACGCCAAATTTTTGAAAGAATTGTCACGGAATCAGGCGCCGTTTTCTGTGTTTTTTTTGTATTATGATTTGTCATATTTTAAACTCTTAACAGTTTTTTCTGCTGCCTTAAATCCATTTCTATAATAGCTATTGCCTTACCTACCAGGTTTGAACAAATAAACTTTGCACCTGATCTCCTCGGCGATATTCGATTTTCCACCCATCCCTCGAGCGAGACAAATACCTCAAAACCTCATCAACTGTTTTAATTGTTTTACCGTTTATTTTTGTAATAACGTCTCCGGGCAATAGACCGTTTAACCGAGCCAATGAGCCATTTCTAATCTTGTAAATCACGACGCCACCGTCCTCATAGGGAATGGCGTAATCCTCTGCTACTGCTGGAGAAAGACCCGTAATCATAGCACCCGTCAAAGGATTGCGTCCTGCCACACCAACACGGCGATTATCCGCAATATCAGGTGGTGCAACTAAGGTCACTTTTACATCTTCTGATTTACCATTTCTCAATAAGGTGAATGTTGCAACTTTACCCACCTGTAAGGTCGCCATGCGGAATTTAAAAGAAGATTCCCCCATAATTTCATGACCATTCACTTCTAAAATAATATCACCTTGAACAATTTCAGCTGCCTCGGCAGAGCTTTTTCCAAACACTTTTCTGACCAGAACTCCCTTGGCTTTTTTAAGGCCAAGGCTATCAATCATTTCTGGCGTAATAGATTGTACACGCGCCCCAATCCAAGGACGAATAACCCGCTTATCACCACGGCCAACGCTGGCTAAAACTGGCGCAACGAGATTAGATGGCACTGCAAAGCTAATACCAATTGAGCCCCCCGTATTAGAAAAAATTGCCGTATTGATTCCCACTAAACGACCATCCAGTGTCACAAGAGGACCACCAGAATTTCCAGGATTAATGGCAGCGTCCGTTTGAATGAAAGAACGAAAATCTTCAACCCCGAGCTTGCTCCGTGCCAAACCTGAGACAATACCACTGGTCACAGTATGGCCAAAACCAAAGGGATTTCCAAAAGCCAAAACAATATCACCAACTTTCAATTGGTCGGCATCTCGGAGTTTTAGATAAGGAAGATTTTTATCTGTTGTTTTCAATTTTAAAGCAACAAGGTCCGTGCGCTTATCTAAAACAACAACTTCTGCTGGCATTTCGCGACCATCGTGCAAGACAACCTTAATTTCCTTAGCTGCTTTAATCACATGGTAATTTGTCACAACAATACCACTCGGATGAATAATGACGCCAGAACCAAGGGAACTTTGAACACGACCTCCTCTTCCAGGTGCCCCTTCCCCAAAGAAATGCCTAAAAATGGGGTCTTGAAAAAAAGGATTTACCTGTGTTGCCTCAACAACACGGGCCGCATAAATATTCACAACCGCAGGAGCGACTTTTTTTACAACAGGTGCAAACGTGAATTGGAGTTGGGTTTGATTTTTCGGAACCACTTCTGGCTTTTGAGCAACAACTTCCTCTGCTGCCTTAACGCTCGAGAGCAATAACAAAAATGATAATACGATAGCGCGCATGTAAACCACAATTTTCTCTATTATTTTTCACCTATTATACCCATCTCTCCCTTAAGAAACAGTTAAATTTTCAGCAGTGCTCATCCACTCTTTTTAGAAATAAATGAAAAAGTCAATCTTAAACATAACAGCAAACGAAGATTCACCACGTCTTACCTCTTCATCTGAACAAGCAGAAACAACAACAGATGTTGCATATGATAATGTCACAAGGAACGCAAAGAATTTTCTTGCCAAAAAACTAATAATTCTCATTTAAAAAACTCACTTATTAACAGTAAAAAACAGACATAAGACTTATTTATAAATCAAACAACGAGCCAAAAAAACCTTGAATAGAATGTTGAAGCTATATTATATATAGGGGCTGTACCAGATAACTAGGTTAAATTCATTCTAACCCCAAAAATTGTGAAAGAGGCTCTGCTCAAAGCTGCTGCAAAAAAACAGGGCTAGGCTACTTCTTTTTGAGAGGTGTTTTTTTGAAGAGAAGGCGTTAGATGAAAGTCTTTACAACCAATGGGGTTGGTTTTTGAATCGAGAAGCAGATAAGGAACGTCAGCACCGTTTAAAATATCTTCCCCTTCATGGAGCATGGAAACTGTCGCGAGACTGCCTGCAACCAGGCATTGAGGTGCGACGACGCTTACAGCACTTACGCCTTGGACAGGCCAGCCTGTTTTAGGATTGAGAATATGGCCATAACGCACGCCCCCAATTTCAAAGTAACGTTCATAGTTGCCACTGCTTGCAAGCCCCCCTTTAATAAGTCGGACAACGGCGATATCTGTTTCTGGTTGGTTCGGGTGGCACACGCCAATGCCCCAAGGGGATCCATCAGGGTGGGGGCCGATTACCGCAATATCTCCTCCAAGGTCAATGAGTCCGTGGTGAATATCGTTATTTTGAAGAATGGTTGAGGCTGTATCGGCGGCATACTCTTTAACAACGCCTCCAAAATCAATATTCATCCCTTCGATGGGGGGGCAGAGTTGACTCTTGCCAGTTAACTTTATGCCACCCAATGCACTCTAAAAGAGACTTTAAGTGTTTTTTTGAGGGGATGGACGGTGTGGTTGATTGGTAATCCCAAGCTGCCCTGAGGGTGCCTGCTGTAATATCAAAAAGCCCACCACTTTGCGCGTAACAATTTTGAGCATAATCCAACAGGCCTTTTATTTCAGGGTCAACTTTGATCCCTTTTGCCTGTCCAGCGCTTTTATTAATTTCTGCTGTGAAACTATCTGGTGAGTAGTTCGTGTAATAAAAATCAAGGTGCTTAATGCGAGAAATAGCTTTTTCTTTGGCTTGAAGAGCTTGGTCTTTTGAGTCTGCATAAAGTTGAATGCTGCAAGGGCAGCCCATGGCGCTAAACGAAAAAGTATATTTCTCCACTGTTTTTCCTTTGTCCTTTGACGACGTCTGGGATCTTTTTGAAAAGAGTGCCTTTATTTTATCTTGTAATGCAGCGGAGGGCAAGGCGAGGGGGTAAACTTTTCCTTTATCTGTTAAGATATCCTTAAATTTATAATGACTTCAGTCGGCTTCTTGTGAGACTTAATTAAAAAAACCTGCCCTTCCCGCTGCGGGTATTTTTCTTAGCTCCGTGATGGCGTTGATGAGGGATCTAATGCGGGAGACTTGATCATTCCCACCCATATTGTCTGTAAAACTTTCTAAAACTTGCTTTACAAAGCTTTTTCTTTCTTCTGCAGGCACGTCTTTCAGGATTTCGATGACTGCAGTCTGATTATACCCGTTCATCTTTTTTGTAAAGAGCTTTGGTACTTGTTCTACTAAGTCTTGCCTTTCTTTTGTAGGCACGTCCTTTAGGGTTTTGATGACTTCAGTTTGATCATACCCATCCATCTTGTCTGTAAAAAGTCTTAAAACTTGTTCTACTAAATCTTTTCTTTCTTCTGCAGGCACGCCTTTTAGGATTTTGATGACTTTAATTTGACTATACCCGTTCATCTTTTTTGTAAAAAGTTTTGGTGCTTGTTTTACAAAGTCTTTCCTTTCTCCTTCAGGCAGGTTCCTTAGAATTTTGATGACTTCAGTTTGATTATGCTCGTTCATTTGGCTCGTAAAGAGTTTTGGTGCTTGTTCCACAAAGTCTTCCCGTTCCTCTGCAGACATGTCTTTTAGGGCTTTGATGACTTCAGTCTGATTATTCTCGCTCATTTTGTCTGTAAAAAGTTTTGTAGAGTGAGCAACCAATAAGAATAAATCAAGGGGATTTTGAGGCTCATCAATTTTGAGTTTCTTTATTATATTGAAGCCTATTTTTTGTAGAGGGTTTTCTTGATTGCCCGTGAGGTCAATCAGAGTTCCTGTATACAGATAGCGTCTTTTTTGAGTAAGCGCGTCTTGGATTGCCTCTCCTCTTTCTGTACCAAAAAGAGTTGTGAGTTGCTCAAATCTCCTTTCGAATTCGTCTGGTTGAAGCCCTCTCAGGGCTGTGGTTTGCGATCTGTAATCTCTTGATAGCTTATGGAAGAGTGTGCAAACCTGACTCATAGAAGCTAAATCTTTTTTGGGTAAATAACTCAAAACGAGTCGCAGGGAATCTTTGCTGATCACGCTCATAGGAACCGCTTCGTTTGTATCCAGAGGGGAAAGGGGAAGGACTCGAACAGCTTTAGAAGCTGTTTGTACGGGGTCATGTCCCTCGTTATTGTTATTAAAACTGGAAGTATGAGCCATGTTGAGACCACCAATAAAAGTAAGATTAATAATAGAGTGTAATAATATATTGTATCTTTTTAATTGTTTTTTCACGATTTTAGTCCCTAATTTAATCACTTTATTCATATTTATATGTAATTATTGTCTGCTTAGTTTTCTATCCGTAAAAATACCTAGGTTGGACTAAAGTTGACAGGAATTGAGAAAAGGAGAAGGGGAGAGAGTTATAAAAGAACTACTGCTAGCAAGGTCTTTATATAAAAGATTTTCTTGTGGTATAATATGAAGTATAATATGCTTAATTAACTTTTTAAGGAGAAGTCAATGAATTACGATCGTGAAAATGCAGTCCGCACCTCGAAAACGCGTTCTCAAAGTGCAGAGATGGATATGGGCCTTAGAGCTTATATGCTTAAAATTTACAATTATATGACTCTTGGCCTTGGCATTACGGGCGTGATTGCCTATTTTGTTGCTCGAGATGACAGTCTTGTAGCGGCTATCATGGGGAATCCTATTTTGTTCTGGGGCTTGGTTATTGCGCAATTTGGCGCTGTGATCTTTTTAAGTGCTCGTGTGGCAAAGATGTCCACAAGAACGGCGCAGATCACTTTCTTTGCCTATGCGGCGTTAACAGGTCTGACGCTGTCAGGGCTTTTCGCGGCGTATACCTTTGAAAGCTTAGCCCGTGTGTTCTTTATTACGGCTGGTACTTTTGGTTCTATGAGCCTGTATGGTTATACCACAAAGCGTGATTTAACAGGGCTTGGTTCCTTTTTATTCATGGGATTGATTGGTGTCATTATTGCGTCCGTTGTGAATATGTTCGTGCAAAGTTCAGCTTTGATGTTCTTGATTTCCGTTGTCGGTGTGTTGGTCTTTGTGGGTCTCACAGCTTATGATACACAGCAATTAAAGAAAATGTATTATCATGTGGGACAATCCGAGCTCGCTGAAAATTATGCTGTTGTGGGGGCCTTAAGGTTGTACCTCGACTTTATTAACCTCTTTATTTACTTGCTGCGCTTTCTTGGAGATCGTCGCTAGTTACCTCGCTTTTTCTAACGAGAAGAATTTATAAAACAAGGCCTTATTATGGAGGCCTTGTTTTTTTTTGTTGCGCCAAATCATAGATGTTCTAACCTTATAGTTGATTAGTTTTGCGTGTACACGAGGCGCAGAAACAAAGTGTAAGCGTTAAAATGATTAGCTATAAATGATTAAATCTTTTACAGGGAGATACAGAATGATTTTATCCACGAAGAAACTGATTCAAGGAGCCCTTTTGTCTTTGGGCTTGATGATAATGACGGCCCCCATGGCCCATGGGAGCACAGGTGGTGTTTTGCCTGATATTGAAGAAATGCCCCTAGGCCTTAAGGAGGCGGTTCGGCCAGAATCTGCAAAAGAATCTGTTGAGGATTTTGTGACGTGGTCCCGCAGTATAAGGGTGAATGTTGTCGACCGTCATAAGGATGATGATCCTACTGAAGAACGAAAGCGTCATGTTGATTTTCTTGCAACCCATACCTCGGCGCCTTGGTATGTTATAAGCTTTAGGCAGTCGTTTATTCCTGAAGATGACGGCGAATATACCTATGTGCAGGCCATGAACGTTTTACTAGAGGCAAAGCAACTTGGTGGAGCTTTTAGTCAGTTCACAACAAATCTATTTAAGCTTTTTGAAGATGAGGCTATTGATTCTTGGGATACAAGCTTTATCGAGCAAAAAGAAGAAGCGACATCTGAAGAAAAGAAAGCAACTGTTCGTCATATGATGTTGCTCCTTGAAAATATGACCATGCAAGCCTATGCGACTTTTGCAGAGCTCGGAGTTAACAAAAGACCAGTGGACGTCGAGGAGGGAAGCAAAGCGGATAGGGATTATCAGAAAGCACTCTTAGAAGCACATGAGGCTTTTGCGGACGATTGCCACTTTAATCCTCTTCTACTAGCCGCTCAAACAACGTTTCCAGAAGCCTCCCATGCTTATGAATTGTTTATGAGCCCCTTGTTGGATACTTGTGCACGGCAATCTCTTGCCTTTACGGGGCACCCGCTTCACTCTACAGCTGTAGAGCTCGATCTTTCCTGTGAAGAGTACTTGTTTCGCTTAGCTCTCAAAGCAGACATCTTAGAGAAAAAGACTCTCCCTTATTTAGATTTTGCTAAAGGTTGGTTTGCTGCTCTTGCGCCCGTTTATCTTCAAAAGGCTGATGCCGCTGTTGACGGAAAAGAGGCCTTGCAAGAAAAGGCTACAGATTATGCTGGGAGGGCAGAGTTGTTTGGACAGTATCATACTGTTTTAACTAATCGTCTTAAAGCCATAAAGGTGGAACGAGAGGAATTAGCTGCGGGTCTTGAAGTCGTGGAGGATCCCACAAGCTAAGGTATGTACTGAATGTAGGAAGAATAAAAAAAGGGAGCTTGTTGAGGGCTCCCTTTTGAGTTCGGAAGTCTTTTTATTTTGATGTTTTCACGAAAATAGTCTTGCTCATTTTGTCATAATGGGCTTGCTTGCGATCGGTGCAGAGGATCATTGCAGTAGCTATGAAGTTAATGAATGGGAGAAGGGAAGTTATGAAGTCAATAAAATAACGCAAAAGGAGCTGTTTGATTGAAGGTTTTTGATAGTCCGTTGTCATGATCTTAATGCTGAGTAATCTCATCCCTAAGGTTGCTTGGTATTTTGAGCGGTATTGTAGAAGAGAATACGCAAGTGGCAGAATCAACGCGATGAGGAAAATTGACGGGCGTAGAACAAGATCAAAAATGGAGGGAGAGTCTTTTGGGGGGTCAATAACCCCGAGTCCATAAATAGCAACTCCGAGAAGAAATAAGATAATAATAAGATCGGCTAGATAAGAGAAAAAACGGCGCCCAAGACCTGCGTAAATAAAAGGAGGGTTTATCTCTTTTGGTTGTTGCAGCACAAGGGTTTTGGCTGCCATATCATAATAGGTTTGTTTGCGCTTTGTAAGGGCAATCATGAGGATTATAATGATGATTGTGAGGGCGCTTAGCCACATGCTTGCTTCTTGGTACTCAACAGGAATCATATTGTTTCTATTGAGAAAAATCAAGATTAGAGTCGGCAAAATATATAGAAAATACCTTAAAGAAAGGGAGGGCCAAGAGGGTTTATTGGAATTTTCAGTGGTTAATTTAATGTCAACAAGGCGCATGCCAAGGGTTGCTTGGTATTTTGAGCAATATTGAAAACTGAAATAAAAGAAAGATAATATTTGTGCGCTTAAAACCACAGGAATAGATTGAGTGAATTCTAAGTATTCTAGTCGATGTTCTGGATTGTTGATGAGTGACAAGGGGATGGGTGAAAAGTAAAAAAGGTACAACATGTAGGGTATCATTAAGAGGATCACATCTATAAAACTCGCTATGCCGCGTTTCATGACACCGGCGTAGGGTGATCGATCCGTTTCTGTTGAGTTTGGGTTATTTGTGGGAGAGGTTGTTTCTGTCATGTTTTGATGTTCCTATTTAAAATTTTTGTAGCGGTCGCACCGTATATCTAGATTTTCATTTAGTCAACACTATTCACTAAAGGCTCCATTTTCTAGGGGGCTGAAAAGAGAGTGATCTTTTTTAATTTTTTTTTGATATCTTTCCTATTTTTTCGTTGACTTTTTCGTGGAATATTTTATAGATCATAGCATCAGGTGCGTATTGAATGACATGCCT
>DOCA01000155.1 GCA_003503995.1 Holosporales bacterium | reverse complement strand
TACACACAAAACTAATCAACTATAACAGGTGATGCCATGAGTTCAGCAGGAAATCAATTTGTAACAATCCTTGAGGATATAGAACACCTTTCAACAAAGAATTGTTCTGCTCGAAAACCACAAGGGGTTGTTCTGCACTATACCGCGGGGAGTGATAAGTCATCAGTTGACTGGCTGACAAAAAGCGAAGAGTCCAGTGTGAGTGCCCATTATTTGATTAAAGGTGATGGAAGCATTGCACAAATTGTCCAAGACGGTATGCGAGCTTGGCATGGAGGTAGAGGCTCTTGGAAAGGCTTTTCAGATGTGAATTCCTTCTCCCTTGGAGTCGAAATTGTGAATTGGGGTTATGATGGTGAGCATGTGCCAGAAACAGTTGATCGTTCCTCTTGTGTGACTCTTTCTGGATCATCCCACAGCTGGTTTCCTTTTCCAGAAGAACAATTTCAAGGCATTGCCAAATTATTGGTTGATTTTAAAGAACGCTGGCACATTCAGCCCTCTTTGTTCATCGGCCATAGCGATATAGCTCCTGGCCGCAAAGTTGACCCTGGTCCTTTGTTTCCCTGGGAGCGCCTTTATAAAGAGTTTGGCATTGGGGCTTGGGTGGATGATTTAGAGAGAGAGTTGCGATTTGTCGAGTTGCCACAAGAAGGGAAAGAAATTCTTTGGACGCAGTTGCGGTTAAGTGATTATGGTTATGGATGTCCTTTAACAGGCGATCTTGATAAAGAGACTCAAACCGTTATTCAAGCCTTTCAAATGCATTTTAGGCCTTCCTTAATTGATGGAAAATCTGACGCAGGTACGCGTTTGATTTTGGCTCATCTCGTTGACCTCTATTGTTATGGTTCCTAGAACTTTGCTGCTTGGGGGCTTGATGTTTTTCTCAATTTTCCTTTAATGAGATTAAAATAGCGCTGAATAATAAGAGCAAAAGCGCTATTGCCGACCACGTTATTAGCGGTCCCGATGGGATCCATAAAGATAGCCATAGTTGTCACAAGGCCGATCATTTCAGGAGAAAACCCAAGATACTTTGTGAGGAGGGGGATGATAATCACAACACTACCACCTGGAACAGAAACACCAGTAAATTGAGCGACGGCCAGAATAAAAGCAAACTGAGTAAAGGTCCAAAAATCTGGCATGATCATCCCATTAGCCATAAGGTAGACAGCCGATGCAATAACCGACAGGGAAATACATTCACCAATATCATGGCAATTCACCGTAGAGGTAATAGCCACTTGGGCAATGGCTTTGTCGCCAAGATTTTTTTCGGCAGCTTCAAGGGTGACGGGCATTGTGACAAGACTCGACATGGTAGAAAATCCCAAAAGCCCTGCAGGCATAACATTTTTATAACATTGGATCACTTTTCTAAAGGAATACTTATTCCCGACCCAGAAGACAAAGAAAATATAGCTGAATTGCACGGCAACGATGACAAGAATCAAACTGCCAAAGTCTTTAAAAACCGTTGCAAAATCGTTTTCTGCATCCAGTTTTAAGAGCATGCCAAAAATATAAAAAGGTAAAAGGGGAATAAATATTTTCTGAAAAAAGAGTGTTGAGATTCTTTTGTAACTTTCAAAGAATTTTAAGGCTCGACTCCCCAGGTGATGATCTGAGGGGAGGAGACTCAATAGGAATCCAAAGATAAACCCAAGCAAAAGAATAATCTCGACGCTGATTGGAGGTTCAAGGGTTACCTCAAACCATCCGAGCAACTCTTGAGCGTCTCCAGCATTAAAAGTCATACCAAAGTTCATTAACGGTACAACAGCCGCCGCAACTTGGCCGCCGATGATAATAGAGAGAAAATTAGAGGCCGTGATCAAAAATACAAGGGAGAAAATAAGAATTAAGCCATTGGAGCGTAATAACGCAATGCTACTCACCACGAAGGGTAGAACCAAAAGAGGAAGGCAAAACATCAGACCTGCTCGAATGAGAGAGCTAAAAGTATAGGCGCTTCGTTTGATATCCAAGGGCAATAAATCCGCAAAGGACATAACGCTTACCATGATCAAAAAGATAAGAAGGATGAATTTAAATTCTGCTATTTTTTTTAAGATACCTATCACCACAGGAGTCTAAGTTCGTCTAACATTTTCAATTGTTTAATTTTTTTCGTTTAAAGTCAAGAAAATATAAAAAACCTAACGCCTCTTGGCCCTAGGTTTTTGGCGTATATAAGATGTTTTCTTTGTTAATTACGTGAAGAAGGCCCTCTGCAATCTTTTACAAATTGTTTGGCTGCAGGGGAGGGTTGATCGCTACTGTTCTTCAGGTGCAGAAACGATGTCTATGCCTGAAGAACAAGAAATTAGCAGGTTGTTATATGTGGTAGTTCTTATTACTCTTCTAAGATATTAAAATTATTCAATAAGCCTAAAATGATGTCGTGGGCAACGGATGGTTTAAAGTCTTCTAAGCTTGTGCCGTAAGTTTTTTCTCCATCATCGATGTCAACGAACTTCAAAATCTTTACCTGAGAGTAAATAAATGCACGTTGTACGGGCCATGAATAAAAAATATTCTCAGTGAAATAACCTGATACTAAAGCCTCTTTATCAGCTTCGTTTGTTACACGGAGTAAGAACTTATTTTTTGTATTTATATAAGAACTTTCGTTAATAAGGCGCTCTGTTAACTCAATATGATCTGTATAAATTCGATCTAAATAACGCTCTTCTGCACCATCTTCGTTATGAACAGTGAAAAAATTCTCTCCAATAGTAGCTGCTCCTTCTTCGTGATCAAGCACGTCAATATAATAGGGATAGTAGGTTTCTCGTGAATCAAAAGCTTTATGCATTTTGCGAGCAACGTATGCTTTTGAATGCTCAAGCATAGCAGTGAAGGCTTCTTTAGCAGACTCTTCACCGGCAAGAAGCTGAATGCCATCTTCTGAATAGTCAACGAGCTCATGGTTTACTAAGAATAACAGGCCATAGGATTTTTCTTGTTTTTTAAAAGAAAGCTTTTCAATCTGTAATAAAGCTGCACCTGTCGCTTTTGTCATGGCACCCACATGCGCTGTATTGACTTCAGGGTCAATAGAAGGAGCTAGACTTTGATTGTGCAAAAGGTCATGAAATAAGAAATAAGCAAACTCCCCCCTTTTAATAAGACCAGCATGAACGCCACATTTTTTGGCAATCAAGGGAAGCCCTGTGATTGAAATGCCACTGGCAAAAGCTTTGGCATAAGTTCGTAAGCCGTAAATGGGGTTGTTGCTGACCAAAGGAAAAACCCATTGTCCGCGATCACAAGGGCGAAAAATAGTCATCACCAGATTTTGAGG
>DOCA01000119.1 GCA_003503995.1 Holosporales bacterium | reverse complement strand
TTACCACCAAAGGTACCATATTCTTCTTCATAGACCTTTTTGAAGAGTTGACTTTGGTCAAAACCAACAGCTTTTTCAAGATCATAAGACAATTCTTGTTTTGTTGTGTTGAGCAAACGAACATTAACACGTGCGCCAACGTCTGTTCCTGTTACCAGATAGAACAATCCGCGCCATGTTCCTTCAACTTTTTGGAACTCAGGAGTATGAAGAATTTCGTCTAGTTGCTCTGAGAGGTCTAAGTCAATTTGGGCAACTTCCGCGCTAACTGCTGTGATAGCACTGCTATGCTCACCAGACTTTGCGATTTTATCCAAAAATTCTTCGACAAGTTCAAGAGCATAAGCTTTTTGAGCTTCTTCACGAACCATCTTTCCTTCTTCAACGATTTGATCTGCTGTTTTTGATTCACCAGCAAGAACCGCATCTGCAACAACGTTCAAATCTGCGTTACCGTCAAGTTTAGCAAGAAGATCGCTTAGTTTAACACGTGATTCAAACTTCACTTTCATCTCTGGAATTTGGTTGATGATGGAAATGGGCTCAAAATCATCAATTGTTAAGAAGAGAAGATCAATGGTAATTTTTCCTTTCTCTGTAAAACGATTGGGGACGGTGAAAATTGCCTTTGGACGAATGGATTCCATGATATCTGTTAAGGTATCTGGACGCACATCAATGAACTTACGATCACGGAATGGTGCTTTTTCCACTTCTGATTGGCAAGATAGGTCACTCATGATGCCAAGAACATATGGTAGTTCTTTAACAATGATCGCCCCAGCTGTGTGAACATCATATCTGATCTTCACCCGTGGTGGGCGTACTACTTCCAGTTTTTGTTGTATAGTTGTCATGTTTTCCCCCTATTTTTTTTGGGTTTTGCCTTATTGCATAGTTTCATTAAACAGCAACTTTCTTAAAAAGAAGTAAATATTATAAATTTTTTTAATTAAAAAACAAAAAAAGATATTAACAGATAGTTAATTTTAGAAACAATTATTTCTAATGAAAAAAGGGGGAAGTAATGACTGTAAGCCTCCTTTTTTATAAGGAACTTCAAGGGGTTGCCGTTTGTTGAGAAAGGCGGAAATATCTTGAAAATCAGGCGTTTTTGAGAAAAGCAGAGGAAAAGAAAGAAAAAAATGTGCAAAAAAATTTTTTTTATGAAAAAAAATCTGAGCGTTTCATTTTTGCCACAAAGGAGTCAGACTTCTTGAACGGAAAAAAACTTGCCTATAAAACACCCTCTTATCCAAAGGGGGTGTTTTTTTTAAGGCAATACTTTTATTTTGAAGCTGCTTTAAGAGTTGATGTTGTTTCAAGGGTTGCTAGATAGCGTTCGGCATCAAGGGCCGCCATACATCCTTGTCCAGCAGCTGTGACAGCTTGACGGTAGAGTTTATCTTGAACGTCTCCGGCTGCAAAAACCCCTTCAATATTTGTGTTTGTTGTTCCTGGCGGGCAAATGA
The DNA here is from genome assembly GCA_003503995.1 of Holosporales bacterium. Classification (GTDB taxonomy): domain Bacteria; phylum Pseudomonadota; class Alphaproteobacteria; order Caedimonadales; family UBA9215; genus UBA9215. Next base: position 26,872 of record DOCA01000119.1, on the reverse strand, counting down.
TATAGCCTTCAGCATCGAGGTTGATCTGCCCTTTAAAAAGCTTCGTCGCGGGATCATGGCCAATGGCAATAAAGACACCAGAAACTTTTAGGTCTGTGATTGCACCCGTTTTAACATGTTTTGCTTTAAGGCCTGTAACAGACTTAGGATTATCATCGCCGACGATTTCTTCTAAGACATGGTCCCAAAGAACTTCTACTTTTGGGTGGTTGAGGAGGCGATCTTGCAGCACTTTTTCGGCTCGAAGTTCATCTCGACGGTGAATAAGGGTTACTTTTGAAGCAAAGTTTGTGAGAAAAAGGGCTTCTTCAACGGCTGTATTACCGCCGCCAATAACCGCAATTTCTTGATTCTTATAAAAGAATCCATCACAGGTGGCACAGCCTGAGACACCATAGCCTTGGAATTTCGTTTCACTCTCAAGGCCAAGCCAGCGTGCTTGGGCACCAGTACTGATGATCACACTATCAGCAGTATAGGTTTTGTTGGTATCTGTTGTGAGGGTGAAAGGGCGTTTTGAAAAGTCTACGCTTTCGACATGTTCAGCCAGCAGCGTCGTACCAACGTTTTCGGCTTGTGCTCTAAATTGCTCCATTAACCAGGGCCCCTGAACGGCTTCTGCGAACCCAGGATAGTTTTCGACGTCGGTTGTGATTGTCAGTTGTCCACCGGGTTGAAGGCCAGTAAACATCGTCGGGTTAAGGTTGGCTCGGGCTGTATAAATAGCAGCGGTATAGCCAGCGGGGCCAGAACCAATAATGGCGACTTTAAGGTGGGGCGTTGTGGTCATGGGGGAGTCTCCTGAATGTACGGTGTTAATAAGGTTAAAGAAAAAAAGACAGAACGCAAGCCCGTAGAGCTTTCTTAAGAAAAAAGATTTTTGAGGGAGGTTATCCATGGGTCAAAAAATCCTTTGAGGTTGAAGGGGGTATCTTTGGGGAGCTCTTCGTTCATAAGACGTTGGAGCAATCGTTTCATTTCGTCACCTTGCCATTTTGCGGCTCCTTCAATGCGCCCGATGAGCTGACCATTTTTGTTAAAGAAAAGAGTTGTTGGCAAGCCTTTAATGGCTGGGCGTGTGCTGCTTGCTTTATGATAGGGTTTTAGGTGAGTATAGGGAATACGGTTAAAATAATTTCGCAAAACGCCCGACCTTGGGTCGTTTAAAGACAGAGCGACAAAAGTAATTGGTTGGTTCATATAGTCTACGGCTGCTTTTTCTAACTGCTTTAATTCGGAAATGCAGGAGGGACATGACGTGGCCCAAAGATGCAGAATGACGACCTTTTTTTCAGCAAGGAATTCATTGAAATAAATCTTCTTTGGGGGATGAACCCAAGGCTGATCCTCATAAAAATAGAAATCAGGGGGGACTTCTCTTGAGATTATGGTATAGCGTTCGGGCAGGGCTTGTGCTGAAAAAGGCAAGGTGCAAAATGTCGTGCAAATAAGGGGGGACATCACCCCGAACAGAAGGCGTTTCGATAAAAACAAATAGAGGAGGGATTTTATTTTTGGCGTGATCATGGTAAAAATAATAGACAACTAATGAAAAAGAGGCAAGAAATGAAGTTAATGAAACCCTATTTTTTTACAGCCATTCTAAGTGTGGTTCTTTGCACGCTTTGCGGTACCTTAAGTGGCTGTGGTAAAAAAGCATCTCCCAATGCGACGTGTAAAGCAGATACTTTTCCACCAACCTATGACTTGTAGAGCTTATAGCTTCTCTTTTTAAGTGTGAGGGTCTTCTTGTTTTCTAAGGTAGGCTCTTGAGGGCATGTTCCTGTGTTCTCCTTATTCTTTTTAAAAGTAAATAGATAAAAAGCTCTAAAATGCAAACCCATTAATCTAACGAGATCATACATGCGTACATTTGAATCCATAGGTATTGCCTCCCTTGGCTTAAAAATTCCCTCGTTCTTTTTAGATTTAAAAGATTTTGCACAGTTGCGAGGCACAGATCCCAATAAGTACACAATTGGTTTGAGTTGCCATGAAATGGCCTTATGTCTTGACCAGCACACGGTTGTTGACCTTGCTCTTGGAGCCGCACGGCGCGCTCTTATGCGATGGAAGGGGGGTCTTGATCAAATTGGTTTTCTAGCCATTGGAACGGAATCTGCTTTAGATATGAGTGCCCCCTTAACAAAGTGGGTGGCTCGAGAGTTAAAAATATCAGGCGCTCTGCGCTCTTATGAAGTCAAGCATGCCTGTCTTGGTGGAACCCTTGCTTTACGCCAAGCCTATGAGTGGCGATGTTCTCCAGCCTCAAAAGGAAAAGCTGCTCTTGTTATTGCTGTGGATGATACTCTTTATGAGGCAAGCAGCCCAGGCGAGCCAACACAAGGTGCCGGAGCGGTTGCCATGATTGTTGATAAGCCTTTGATCGCTGAAATTGACCCCTGTTCCCATTCTTGGAGCTATCCTGCCGATGATTTTTGGCGTCCAATTGGAGAACCTTACCCCCATGTGAATGGCCCTTTAAGCCTTGAGTGTTATAATCAGGGAGCTTTAGCGTGCTTTCAGGATTGCTGTGACTATACAAAACAAACCCTTGGGGGATTTCTTGAAACCATTAAGGGGATGAGTTTTCATACACCTTTTCCTAAAATGGTACAAAAGGCCTTGGGTGCCCTTTGTGATAAATCTGAGATTAGCAAGGGGAGCGCAGATAAAGCAAAAAATCTTTTTCTTGAAAAAGTTGCGCCTTACCTGACTTGGAATCAAAAAATTGGCAACTCCATGACGGCAAGTCTTTGGTTTTCTGTTGCCCAAAACCTTTGTGGTCGACAAATTGGTGAGCAAATTAGCGCCTTTTCCTATGGATCTGGGTGTGGCGCTGAATTACAACTCTTAACCGCGGGTCCCGAAGCGCGGGCAGCGGCCTGGGCTGAGGATCTTCAGGATGATTTTTCTCAGAGAACGCAGCTCAGTGGTCAGGATTATGATCATTTTAGGAGACTCAATGAAGTGTTGAAAGACGGGACATCGAAAACAGGACTCTCAAAAGATGAACAAAAGTTACGCCAAGCCTCCTAGGGCATTCTCACAGTATACCCTAAAAGATCGTTTGCACTATATTGCTGAAAAAACAGGTTTGTCTCCTTTTGATATTCAAGAAGCTTTGGAGGCGCCTGCTCAAACTCCAGATCTTGCTGAAGCCCTTATTGAAGCATCCCTTGGCTATTTTTCTCTTCCCTTGGGACTCGTGAAGTCTCTCATAATGAATGGTAAAGTCTACTGCATTCCTTTAGTAATAGAAGAAACATCCGTTGTAGCGGCTCTCAACAAGATGGCCTCATGGGCTGAGCGTTCCGGCCGCCTGACTGCCCATGTAAACGGTAATCAAAAAGATCAAACCATTATTGGTCAAATCCAAATTGCAACCTTAAAGGATCCTGAGGCTTTTAAGCAACACGTTGAGAACTCTATTCAAGAGTGGATTAACCTTGCAAACACTGGCCCTGCGGCAACTCTTTTCAAACGGGGTGGCGGTGTGACGGACATCAAGCTTCGTCTTCTTCCCCGTCAAAAGGATGCGGGTATTATGGGGGTTTTGCATGTTCACCTGAATCCTTGCGAGGCCATGGGGGCTAATCAAGTCACCCAAGTCTGTGAGTTTTTAAAGCCTCGTATTGAAGCTAAAACTAATGAAAGCGTGGCTCTTTGTATTTTGTCTAATTTGACGGATCAAAAGCTCACAACGGCCACTCTTGTTCTTGAAAACATTGACCCTGAACTGGGGTATAAGATTGAAGAGGCATCTCATTTTGCAAGCTGCGATCCTTACCGCGCAGCAACCCATAATAAAGGGATTATGAATGGCATTGATGCTCTTGTGATCGCCACGGGGAATGATTGGCGGGCTGTTGAAGCGGGTTTACATAGCTATGGGGCAACGAAGGATAAGGCATCATCTTATATACCATTAGCAACATGGGAAATGAAAGGGGCTGATCTTGTTGGAACCTTTACGGGGCCTATTGCCATTGGCACGGTTGGGGGGTGACGCGCCAACATCCGACGGCTCAATTGGTCTTGAAATGCCTTGGAAACCCAAGTTCCAACGAGTTGTCTTGCTTGATTGCAAGTGTTGGTTTGCTACAAAACTTAGGGGCGCTTAGGGCCCTTGTGTCGGAAGGTATTATTCAAGGACATATGGGGTTACACATTAAAAATATGATTTACCAGTTAGAGGCAACGCCGGAACAAAAAGAATATATCCAGCATAGTCTACACCAAAAGCTAAAGTCGCAAAAACACATCAGCGAATCCGATGCAAAAGAGGCCCTAGCAGAAATTACGAAGGTGGCTTAAAACCTGTGATATTTTCTGCTATGCTACCTTAATTAATATTATGGAGATCTCTTAAGATATGGCCCGTCCTGAAATTCATCACCATAGAGGTGACTTGCCTGACAACGTAAAATTTAGTGGTAGCGTCGCTATTGATTCAGAGGCGATGGGCTTAAACCCCCATCGAGATCGTTTGTGTGTGGTGCAATTGTCTGCTGGAGATGGTACGGCTCATGTTGTTCAATTGAATGAAGATTTTTCCTATAATTGCCCCAATTTGAAAGCTATGCTAGCTGACAATTCCATCACAAAAATTTATCACTATGGGCGCTTTGATATAGCCATTTTATACCACTATTTAGGGGTTTTAACCGAACCTGTTTATTGCACGAAAATAGCCTCAAAGCTGGTGCGTAATTTCACCTCTCGCCAAGGATTGAAATCTTTGTGTAGCGATCTTTTGGGAATTGAGCTCTCAAAGCAATCTCAATCGTCCGATTGGGGGAACCCTAACCTCACAAAAGAGCAGCTTGCGTATGCGGCAAGTGATGTGTTGCATTTGCATGCTTTGAAGGAAAAATTAGACCCCATGCTTAAACGGGAAGGGCGCTTTGAAATGGCCCAAAAGTGCTTTGATTTTCTCCCAACCGTTGCCCAACTTGATTTGTTGGGATACGAAGAACTTCAAGTCTTTACGCATAGTTGATTTTTAGGGGGCATACATGCTATTAAAGTAAGAGCCTTTCTTTTTTAATAACTATATTGTGAACCCTATGTCTTCCTTCCTCCCGAAAACAAATGAAAATCTAAAGGTGAACCTAACTGATATTGAGGAAGCACGCCGTGTTCTTGCCCTTGAGTCTCAGGCCCTTAAGGCTTTATCAGAAACTTTAGGGGCCGAGTTTACGACAGCCGTTGATATTATTTTCAAAACAACGGATCGGGTTATTATTACGGGGATGGGAAAAAGCGGCCATGTGGGGAACAAAATTGCCTCAACACTAGCGTCAACGGGCACTCCCAGTACGTTTGTTCATCCTGCAGAAGCAAGCCATGGTGACCTTGGGATGATCACAGCAAATGATACAATTTTAGCCCTGTCAAATTCTGGTGAAACTTCTGAGCTCTCTGATATTTTAGCCTATGCAAAACGCCATGGTATTATGCTTATTGGCATCACGTCAAATGGTGGATCAACCTTGGACCAAACAGCTGATGTGTCTTTGGTTCTGCCCAAACGAGAAGAGGCTTGCCCTCTCGGGCTGGCACCAACAACCTCGACGACGATGATGATTGCTCTGGGAGATGCTCTTGCAACCGCTGTTTTAAAGCGCCGTGGTTTTTCAGCTACTGATTTCAGCTCCCTTCATCCTGGGGGAAAGCTTGGACAACGTTTAATGCGGGTTGAAAAGTTAATGCACCGGGCTCCAAAGATGCCGTTAATCCAACAAGATGCACCTATGGAAGAGGCTTTGCTAAAGATGACCTCTCAGGGATTTGGTTGTGTTGGTGTGGTGAGTGAAACTGGAGATTTGTTGGGTATGGTAACCGATGGTGATCTGCGTCGCCACATGGGGCGTGATTTGATGGCATCCAAGGTTGTTGATATTATGACAAAAAACCCTCGCGTGATTCACGAAAGCATTCTTGCAGAAGAGGCTCTAGCCCGTATGAATCAAGCGGGTATTACAAGCTTTTTTGTTGTGAAAAGCGACCAAGAAACAGATCGTCACCCCATTGGAATTCTTCATATCCATGATTGTTTGCGTGCAGGGATTCAATAACCCATGGTAGTTGAAAAGAGCGAGCAAAAAACAGCGGCTTCCCTTTTAAAACGGAGCAAAAAACACACAGGTCGCGTGAGAATATTAAGGCGGTTTTTACCTGTTGCGGCTCTTTTAGCTGTCTTGGCCGTTTTGTTGTGGTCGTCTTTTGAGACTTTTTTTGAAAAGAAAATCGAAGGCATTCCCGATAAAGCCCGTAATATTGTGACCCACAACAAAGTTTTGAATCCTCGTATGAACTCGACGGACTCTAAGGGGAATCCTTATAAAATTGAAGCTGAAAATGCAACTCAAATAGAAAACTCTAAAGCCATTCTTGAAAAACCTTGCTGTGAAATTGTGGGATCAAAAGGGCAGCAAATTAAGCTGAAATCTGATACAGGACTTTTAAATCAGGAAAAGCAAACTTTTGCCTATGAAGGGAACGTTCAGCTTGAAACCGATGATGGATATGTCTTTGAGACAAAGAAAGCTAAAGTCGATTTAAAAACGCAAAGCGTAACTGGGAAAGATCCCATTCAGGGGACGGGGCCTGCGGGAAATATTGCAGCGGAGAAGGGGTTTTATGTAGATAAAAAGTCCCAAGAGCTCCATTTTAAAGGCCCAACGCGTCTTACCATTCATCCTAAATCAATAAAGAAAAAAGAGACTAACTAATGAAATTTTTGACTTTTTTCTTTTTAGTCTGTGTTGTCTTAACGGACCCTCTGAAAGCCTTCTCTTTTGACTCTCAGAGTAACAAAGCTCCCCTTGAAATTAATGCTCAAAATGGCATGATTTATTCTCAAGATAAAAAGCGCTGTACAGCCTCAGGTCCTGTGGTTTCAACCAAAGGAACTAGTGTTTTAAAATCTGAAAAGCTTGTTGTTTATTTTAAAGATAAGTCATCTCCTAAAGCAGAGCAATCTGGTGGCGACCCTCAACAAGATGTTGAAAAAATTGAAGCTATTGGCGATGTTCATTTTTTTGATACGAGAGGAGATTCAGAAGGCGGCGTTGAAGCAACGGGTACTTATGCTCTTTATCAAGAAAATGAGGGAAAGCTGATTTTAGAAGGGCGCCCGATCTTAAAGGATTCCAAAACTGTCATTTCAGGTGGAACCCAAGTGATTTTTTATGAAAGAGCTCAGATGGCAAAAACCGTTGGGCGATCTACGGTTAAGCGAGATGATAAATTGATGCAAGCCGATGCATTTAACATCTATTTCACAAAGGATGCGACAGGAAAACTTACTTTTGATCGAGTAGAAGCCCATGGAAATGTCCTTATTTCAACACCAACGGAAATTGCAAAAGCAAAGAGAGGGGTGTATGCTAATATCACTCAAGTGGCAGAACTCTTTGATGATGTTGTCATTACACGGATTGAAGGTCAGTTGCGTGGAAATTATGGACGCTATGATATGGCATCGGGACAAAGTCAGCTCTTTCAAGATCAAGGCACCCATGAGCATGCAAAACAAGTTCAAGCGATTTTAAGTCCCAAGGTCTTGAAACGCACAAAAGTAAAGAAAAAGACGACGTAATATGGATCAAGTAAAATTTGACACAACCGTTGGTTTGACGGTCATTGGTGCCGCAAAAACCTACGGTAAACGCCCTGTGGTACAAAATGTGAACCTACACATTCAAAGGGGCGAAGCCGTTGGCCTTTTGGGACCTAATGGAGCGGGGAAAACCACAACCTTTTCTCTAATCGCTGGCCTTGTATCGCCAACACATGGCAAAGTTTACCTTGATAATACGGATATTACCCATTTGCCAATGTATCGAAGAGCCCGCCTTGGTATTGGTTACCTTCCTCAAGAAGCCTCGATTTTTCGGGGCATGAGTGTTGAAGACAATATTCGCTCTGTTTTGGAAATCTATGAAAGTGATCCTGTTGCTCGTGAAGATCGTCTGGATAATTTATTGGGTGAATTCATGATATCTCATCTGAGAAAATCACAGGCCCTAACTCTTTCAGGAGGCGAGCGTCGTCGTGTTGAGATTGCTAGAGCCCTTGCCAGTCACCCTCACTTTATTTTATTAGATGAGCCCTTAGCTGGTATTGATCCCATTGCTGTTCAAGATATTCGAGAGCTTATTTCTCACTTGAAAGAGCGCGATATTGGCGTTCTTATCACAGACCATAATGTGCGTGAGACCTTAGGTATTGTTAATCGGGCTTATATCATCGCCGAAGGCCGCGTTTTGATGGAAGGTACACCGGATCAAATCATTGCCGATGAAAACGTCAAGCGTGTTTATCTGGGCGATACTTTTCAATAAAAGACTATAGATTCGTTCAACTCAGCTGTTTTTACAGAGGATTTTACACCATCGTAGCTCTCTCTCTTTACTCAGGCATTTCCAACAACTCTTAAGGGAACTTTACTGACCTCACTCAGAGGGAAGCTAAGTTTGATCAGTGTTTCTTCTGGACTGCTTGTGATGTGTTCGAAGATTGCGCCATGGGCTTCGATAATATGACGTGCAAGGGATAGGCCTAGGGTTTTTCCAGGGGCAAGGTGGCACATCAAAACCGTATTATGGTCTTCTCGTGCCTTTTTTTGATTCTTTTTGGCATAGACAGGAAGAGTGATGTTGACGGTCACGATTGTTTCTTCTTGGATCATTTTAAAGTTCACATCGTTATTGCATTCGATATCTGATGTTGCTTGCATCAGCAGCGTTTTAAGTGCCTGCTTAAGATGTTTTTTATCCCCTTGTATAATAGCTTTTTCAAGGGGGATCGTTGCTTTTAAAGTGCCTAAAAGAGGGTCGCACTGCTGGTTATAATTTTGAAGGGTTTCATCAAATAAGGCCCAGAAATCACAATTTTCTCTTTTAAGTTGAATATGCCCTGATTCAATCATAGCAAGATCAAGAATGTTATTCACAAGGCTGAGAAGGCGTGTCGAAGATGTTAAAATATCTGCACAATAGACCTTTTGTTGTTGATTTAATTTTCCCGCATATTCTTTTGATAAAAGTTCTGAGTAGCCAATGATTGCGTTTAAAGGTGTCCGCATTTCATAGGACATTTTTGAGATGAAATCAGACTTTAAGCGGTCGGCATTTTTCTGAGCGACTTTTCGTTCTTCAAGCGCTGTTTCTAATTTTATGTGGTCGGTGACATCATAGTAACTCATCAAATTAGAGCCATCGGGAAGAGGTACATAGGAAAATTCGATGGTGCTGCCGTCTTGGCGATGAATTTTACGCTTTTTAGGTTGACGGTCCGTCACAATCTCTATAACGCGATTTTTATACTGTTCCCAATCTTTTTTAGGATCAAGGAGATGTTTTGCTTGATCTGCTAGAAGAGAAAGGCGTTCTCCTTTTCGCATCATTAAGGGGTCAATATTCCAGAGCTTTGCAAAGGCCTTATTCGAGAATTGTAGCCGGTTATCAATACCAAAAACGGCAACGCCTTCAAAAAGATTATCAAGGGTCGCGTTATATACAGCAAGCTGCGTGTTATATTTTGCTTCAAGATTTAAGCGATCCGTGAGGTCTTCAAAGATATAAAAGCTACCTCCCATAGGATGAGGTGACGAAATAATACGAATGATGCGACCGTCTGGTAAATGGTTTAGTGTTTCAATGGGCTCAATTAAATCTTTAAGGGATTTGATCTGTTCTTGTTTGTAAGCATTATAATCGGCATATTCCGTTAAAAGGCGCCTTGTGCGTAAATCATCAAGAACTTCTCCAATATAGGGGTCTTTGTTGAGCCAATTTTCATCAAAATCAAACATCCGTATATAAGCCTGATTGAAATAGCGCATGTTTTGATCGCCATCGTAAATGGTCACACCTGCTGAAAGGGAATTTAGAACTTCGCGATAAGAGGCTAAGTGGTTTTGCAGTTTTTTCTCTTGGGCATAGACTTTTGTGAGATCTTCTCCAAAGCCCATTTTAATTTCTGAGGTGAACTCTTTTTCTTGGAAGTGATAAAGACGTCGCTCTCCATTTAAGATGATAGCCTTGGGTTGAGTCGAAGATAAAAATTCTCTACTCACAGCAGAAGCTGTTAGGTCGGAGCCCTCAAATTTTTCAAAGTCTAACAAGTTAGCACAAATGGGGTTGCAATATAAAAGTTCATGATCACGTCGGATCCAGACAGGCCATGGCAGGTGATCAAAGGCTCGTTTGTAGAAATCAAGGGATTTTGTCAGCATCTTGCATTCAAGTCGAAGAGCGCTTTTTTCTCCTTCAAAGAAGGTTACATCGTGCAGGGTAATCACGGCCCATTTTGTGTTTCCTCTAAAACAATGACCACTGAGGCGATAAGTGCGTTGCCGCCGTTTTGCTGTCAGAGTTAGGCTAATGGGGCGTGCTTCTTTTTTTAAGGATGCAAAGGCAAGGCGAATACCTTCTTGCTCGCTCTCTTCAAACTGTTCTAAAAAGTCATCGAAAGTTTTGAAGCTTAATTCACGAAAAACCAATTTGATTTTGCGCTTTGTAAGGTAGGAAAATGTATTTGTTCGTTGGTTGTAAAAGGTGATAAAAACATTGCTACGTTTTAAGGTTCGTAAAAGCTTTTTGTGGTGATAGCGAGTATAAAAACAACGCCCAGCAAAGGCAATGGTAGTGCTTAAGATCATAAGGTTGGCAAGGGGATTCCCTAAAAGATCATACAAATATGCCACTGTTTCACCCATGATATAATGCGCCTCGCCTGATATTCTTTAAACTTTAACGGTCAGTTTAAATTTGATTGCCTTTAGAATACATTATAGAATGGAAGGGTGGAAGAAAAAAACAGCACGGCCCCATGGCACAGAAAAAAAAGTCGACTAAACAAGTAAGCCCAAAAATGCCTACAAAGAGGGCCGTTCCTAAGAAGCAACCTCAGGAGCATCGTAAGGTTGCCGTGGTCACAAGTAATACAAAAACGTTGCTAACATTTCGGTACGATTTTTTAAAAGCCCTTAAGGCAACAGGAGCAGAGGTTGTGGTTTTTGGTCCTAATGATGCTTCTAAAACGGCTGTTGTTAGAAAATTAAAAGACATCGATGTTCCTTTTTTCGTCATTCCCATTGCTAATACAAAATTAAATCCCCTTCAAGATTATGCAACTTATAAAGCCCTGAAAAACCTTTTTAAAAAACAAAATATAACATCCGTTTTTTCTTACACCTTAAAGCCAGTGATTTATGGGTCTTTGGCTGCAAAGGCTGCGGGTATTAAAACCATTACGTCTATGATGACAGGCTTGGGGCACCTTTACACCTTCCATGACTGGCGTACAAAATTGCTGCGTTTGGTGTCTGATCGCCTTTTAAAAACGGCTTTTAAGGTCAATACAACAGTCTTTTTTCAAAATAAAGATGATGCGCAAGTCTTTCTGGATGGTAACTTAGTATCCCAGGAAAAGGCTGTTCTGGTAAATGGATCTGGTGTGAATCTTAAAGAATTTCCTAAAACACAACTCCCTCAGCAGGCCCCGTTGACATTTCTTTTTGTAGGACGCCTTTTGAAATCAAAGGGTTTTTACGAGTATTGTGAAGCTGTTAAGATGGTTCATAAAAAATACCCTGGAATGTGTTACCAACTTTTGGGAGGGCATCACCCAAACCCAGCACAGCTGGGTAAAAAAGAAGCTTTAAAGATTATGAAAGACTCTTTTGTTGAGTATCTTGGAGAAGTAGACGATGTTTTGCCCTTTTTGCAAAAAGCTCATGTTGTTGTCTTACCCTCATATCGCGAAGGCACACCTAAAGCTCTGTTAGAGGCACTTTCTGTTGGGCGTCCATTGATTACGACTAATGCGCCAGGGTGTTGTGAGACAGTTAGTGAAGAAGAAAATGGTGTGCTGGTCCATGTGGCGGACCCATGGGCTATTGCAGAGGCCATGAAGTTTTTTATCGAGCATTCTGAGAAACTCAGACCCATGGCTGATGCAAGCCGTAAACTAGCAGAAGACAGATTTGACGTTCACAAAGTTAATGCTACGCTCATTAAGCACCTAAATTTGGCGTAGTACTAGCAACACTTACCGTATAGCTTAAGAAGAGGTGGAATGGAGGCAACTATGCCGATCAAAACGTACCAATACCACTCAAAGCTTATTAAAACAGGCCAATATTTTGCAAGTAAAAGAACAATAGCAATGGCTGAAAGTTTAATAAGGGAAATATCATACCAGTTGAATTTTTTTACACCTTTATCTAGCCAATCAAAGAATTTCATTTTTTCCTCCTGTCGTCGTTAATCATTTCTTCCAACGCTACTATTATATCAAAAAAAGGTTAAATAATGGTTATCTGAGGTATACTAATACTAACTTTGATTTAGGAAAGTATTTTTGATTATGCTGATAAACGATGCAATCCATGGCGTGATGAAGTTTGATGACGGTCTTATGGCGCACCTGAGGCCCATCATTGATCAACCAATTTTCCAACGTTTGCGTCATGTAAAGCAAGTGGGACTTGTAGATCTTGTCTTTCCAAGTGCAACTCACACACGTTTCAACCATAGCTTGGGATGTGCTTATCTTGCCTCCAGATTTGCAAAAGCTTTGGAACTTAAGGAAGAAACGCAACATTTGGCTGTGATTTCTGCGCTGATTCATGATATCGGTCATGGTCCTTTTTCTCATGCGTTCGAGAAGTTATTGTGTAGCCAAAGTGAGCAAGTTCGCCATGAAGACTGGAGCCATGAATTTTTAGAAGATTTCGATCTGCCAGACACTCACCTTTTGAAAGTGCATCAAGAAATGGTGAAAAATTTTATTAAGGGCGAGCACATTTATTCTAAAGACAGCGATGCTAACTTGGTTGCCGATATCGTATCTTCTCAGTTGGATGCGGATCGTTTGGATTATTTGCTGCGAGACTCTCATTTCTGCGGTGTGTCTTTTGGAGAAATTGATGCTCAGTGGATTTTAAAAAAGCTTGTACGCATTGAAGGGCTGAAAAATTCTCCGCGTCTTGGTATTGATTTTAAAGGGGTGAACTCCGTTGAGCATTATTTATTGGCAAGGCGCCTGATGACTCGTGGCATTTATAACCATTCTCTTGTTCTTTTATATGAGGCGTTGCTCATTATTTTCTTGGAAAAAGTTGTCGACCATCTGGGAATGATCGAAAAACTCCCTCAAGGTATACTGAAGGATTTCCTAGAGGATTGTCATGGATTTCGTAAAAATATTCTTTCTAAAAATGATTTTATTTATCGAGCCTATCCTAGCTATAGAAAGCTTGTGGATTATGATATGTGGTCTCTTATTAGGGAAGTGGCTTCCGATGCTGCAGGAAAATGGCCTCGTGATCTCATCGATGTTGCTTTGCTTTTATACACCCGCCAGAAAGTCTATAAGATTGTACGCTTAAACCAACGGCACAAAGATGTTGATGATAAGACGGCTCAAAAGGTTATAAAAAAGTACGGCCTTTCCAATTGGCAACTGATTGTTCTTAAGGGAAGCGTGGCCACTTACCAAGATGTGAAATCCCCTCTTTACATTAAAGAACAAGGGCGCGAGGTCTCTGATTTGACAAAACACTCCCATATTATGCATTACCTTGGAGGCCAAGAAGAGCAGTACCGTTATCTAGCCATTCATCATGATTTGAATACGCCCGAGATCCTCCGAGAATTTGGTTTGGAATAGGTGATATGGTCTGTTCTTTATCGCAATATAATTTTATAAGTTCTTTCATGATTAATCGTTTGTTATAATGAATCACTGTTATTTTTTTATTCTGGGGTACTTAATTGCTGAAAGCTTTTGTTTTTATTTTCCTTAGCTTTTTTGCGTATGCTGGAAATGTGCAAGCTAAAATTAGTGTAGAAAAAATCTATAACACGTTGGACTTTCCTTTTGAGCTCTCTGCTTATGGATTTCATGATGATATGAAGACACATTTAGCGGAGTTAATTGAGGGTATTGATGATGTGACTTATTCACAAAATGTTGCAAAGCTTTTTATTCACAATAGTCAGGACCTGATACATAAAGTAGGTATGTTGATGGTTAATTTTATGAACATCGAAAATGTTGAAGGGTTTGAGGAAACAGCTAAGGACTTACAAGCTTTAGTCAGGAAAGCTTGGGTATTAGACGATAACCTCAGAGCAACGAGCGCGATTGGCTCAAAAGAGGATTTTCAGGTCAATATAACAACACTCTATAATGGATTGGATCAATTTATATTGCTCAACCTTAGCGATAAAGAACAAAGAGTTATAAGAGCTGTCACTTATGCAAAGCGGGTGATTTGTGGTATTGAAGACGCAATTTTAGCCCAACACCTACAAATCATACCAAGCCTCTTTCAAGAGGATTAGTTTCCGAAGAGGGTCCTCTAAAATCCCTGCTTAGGGGGCAGCAGGGAGTTTCATAACCTTAAACCAATATTCTCGTATAAGTTGGAAAAAGGCAATAAGGTCATCAAAATTCATAGGTTTTACCATAAAACTATTGGCACCCATTTTATAGAGTTTATTGATGGTACTTTGATCCCCTTGTCCAGAGAGAATAATAATGGGAATACTTTTCATTGTTTCATCGTTGCGTATGATACGCAGTATTTCCTGCCCATTTAAATCGGGCATATTAAGATCAAGGAAAATGAGGCTGGGGCGTTCTTTTGCGCTTAGAGTGCCTGCCGAATTTTTTTCCAACATGTCGAGAACAGCCTTGCTTGTTGAATGGCGCAATATTCTATTGTTAAGCTTTGCAAGTCGAAAGGCGCGTTTAGCAAGCTCAAAATCCATATCATTATCTTCAATGAAAAGAACGTTTGTTTTTTCTGAAATCATGCCCATACTCCTTACGCTATTTACTGTATTACTATTTCAAAAAAATATATATTAATTATTTTTAGTTATATAAATATAGTAATATTTTTTATTCGCCTTATTTTTGTTTTAAAATTATGCTTTATACTTAATTTTTGTTTATTAATATTAATAAATGGTTAAGATATGATTGATAAGTTACGATAATATAACGATTTTTTTTGAATTGTATAAAAAGTGTAATTGAGGGAGAAATTTTAGAAAGACTTATGTTCCTTGTTAGATAGAATAAATACTATTATTGCCAGGCATTTTTGAGATGATGGCAGCGCCATCCATAGACAATGAGGTAATCAAAACGGTAATCGTAGGATTGAAAAGCGGGATGTCTTGTTTGAAAATGACGGGCCCCGTTGGTAATACGCCGCTGTTGATGAGGGGAAAAAGCTTCAAGACCTGTCTTAAGGGAGCGACGTGCTTTAACCTCACAAAAAATAATCGATCGCCCTTTTTGAAGAATAAGATCGATTTCTCCCAAGGGGTTTTGATAACGACGCTTTAGGATTTTATATCCTTTGAGCTGCAAAAAAAGGGCAGCCCACCTTTCAGCAAAGCGTCCTTTCTGTTCATATTTTTGTTTCGTTTTAAGGTTACTAATTGCCACTTAAATGTCTCAATTCTCTGACAATGACCGTGGCAGCCGTTAAGTCGAGTGCCGTTTCAATTTGGCTTTCTTTAATAGCATGCTCAATGTTTATGATTTGGTTTTGATGAGCTTGCATCCAGCTGTTAAGCAACGCTCCAAAGTGATCATCGGTTTGAATGCGTTGCTCTTTGGCATAAAGCAGCATATTAATAGTAAGATCGCTTTGGTAATTATAAAGATCCTCGATCAGGCTTGCAACAAGGCGGCGGTCCCATAGAGTCGTCGCCATGGCAGCGGTTTCAATGGTATCTCGTAGAGGAGAAAAGAAGAAAGACTGACCTACTTTAAAATAGAGTTCAGCCACTTCAGGAACCGTACTATTCGTTTCTGTTGCAACCAAAATGATGTCGGGGGATGTTGACGCTGCCTGAAGAAGGGCAAGACGTTTTGCAAGGTCTTTTGGCAATTTCAAATGCTCATAAGCTTTAATACTAGCATTTAGCTTCTCTCTTAGATCCCCTTGTAAACACTCTGTGATATTGGACAAGAAAGAATCAATACCAATTTGGAGAATGCTTGCCGTTTCTTCAATGGTATCGGCCATTGGGTAATAGCGTAGTAACCAGAGTGTGGTGCGGCGCACTATTTTATAGACATCAAGACGGGCGTTAGTTTGAATAGTAGTGGAAACTTTGTTATCTAATTTCTCAATTTCATCCCAAACATGCTGTATATCAAAGACCTCTGACACTGTGAAGAAGGCCTTGAAGACATCCTCAATAAAGGCACCTGTGACACTCATAGCCTCATTAATATAGCTTGCACCCATTCGGTTAATAAGTTGGTTAACAGCATAGGTTGCAATGATTTCACGACGTAAGGGGTGATGCAAAATTTCTTTATCATATTTCTCTTGAAGAAGAGGAGGGAAATAAAGACGCAGGTATTTTATGAAGAAAGGATCATCGGGCAAATTTGTCCCAAGGATTTTGTCATAAATATTAATCTTAGAATATCCCATAAGAACGGAAACTTCTGGGCGTGTTAAACACATTTGCGTTGCTTGATACTCTTCAAGGGTTGTGTCATCTGGCAAGTATTCAACTTGTCGGTCTAAGACACCTTCTTGCTCTAGCTGACGGATAAGATGAATCTGTTGATCGAAATTACGACTACCAAGAACATTAATATCTGTAATGGTTTGGGGTTGTAAATAGTTATCTCGGAGGACAAGGCGAGAGACATCTGATGTCATTTTTTCTAGAAGTTTATTGCGCTCTGGTAAAGTAATTTTCTTAGCCTGCAGAATGGCGTTGAATAAAATTTTGATATTAACTTCGCGGTCAGAGCAGGAAACACCTGCAGAGTTATCAATAGCATCTGTATTGATATGACCGTGAGCAAGTCGCTCAAATTCGATGCGCGCAAGCTGTGTGCACCCGAGGTTTGCGCCTTCAGCAATGACTTTGACGTGGAGGTCCTTTGCATCAATTCTGATATTATCATTGGCACGATCTCCGACATCCCCATGGCTTTCGCTGGCGGATTTAATGTAGGTCCCGATGCCTCCGAACCATAATAAATCTGCTTGGTATTGTAGAATGGCTTTAATAAGATCATCGGGGCGAATTTTCGCAGACTCTAGGTTAAACATTTTTTGAATTGTAGAATTAAGAGTAAGGGTTTTGGCACTCCGTGAATAGATCTCAGCCCCTTTTGAGAGGGTTTTTCGATTATAATCATCCCATGTGGAGCGCGGCAATTTAAAGAGGCGTTCTCGCTCCTTAAAGCTTTCAGCAGCATTTGGAGTTGGGTCAATGAAAATATGGAGGTGGTTAAAGGCTGCAACAAGTTCTGTGGTTTTAGAAAGGAGCATACCATTTCCAAAAACATCTCCTGACATATCGCCAATACCAACGACCGTGAAGGGTTCTTTTTGAATATTTTTGCCCAATTCTCGGAAATGGCGTTGTACAGCTGTCCAAGCCCCTCGTGCGGTGATGCCCATTTTTTTATGATCATACCCAACGGATCCACCGGAGGCAAAGGCATCTCCCAGCCAGAAGTCGTACTCCTTGGAGATTTCATTGGCAAAATCAGAGAACGTTGCTGTTCCTTTATCAGCTGCTACAACGAGATATGTATCGTCACTATCCCAGCGCTTAACATCGTGAGGGGCGACGACTTCATCACCCACAAGATTGTCGGTAATGTCTAATAGACCTCGAATGAGCGTACGATAGCAACGCACACCTTCTTGGAAAAATTCTTCCCGACTCTTGCCTTCAAGGGAGGTTTTAACAATAAAACCACCTTTCGACCCCACGGGGACAATGACTGTGTTTTTAACCATTTGCGCTTTGACAAGGCTTAAAACCTCTGTTCTGAAATCTTCTTGTCGGTCAGACCAGCGAATCCCTCCACGGGCAACTTTACCACCACGTAAGTGAATACCTTCCATATAAGAAGAATAAACAAATACTTCATATAAAGGTCGTGGTTTTGGCAATTCTTCAATGTCACGGGAGGAAATCTTGAAGGAAATATAGCTTTTTGGATTTCCGTCATGATCGTGTTGGTAGGCATTTGTTCTAATTGTTGAGGTGATTACCGTTAGGTAAAGTCTTAGGATACGATCTTCATCGGCATTGGAAATGCCATCAAGGTGGGATTTTATTTTTTCGATGAGTTCTTCACAATGGTGAGCCTTTGAGGGGTGAAAACGTTCTTCAAAAAGTTCGGCCAATAAAGCAACAACTGTTGGGTTTCTAACAAGGGTATTTGAGATATAAGCCTTTGAAAAAGGAGTGCCAATAAGACGGAGATATTTAGCGTAAGCTCTGAATAAAATACATTGCCACCAATTCAGATTCGCTCGTAAGACGAGGCGGTTAAAGCCGTCGTTTTCGATATCGCGATTGCGGACTTTTATAAGTGTCTTTTCAAATTTCCTACAGGCTTTTTCAACGTCAATGAGACAAGAACCGCGAGATTCTAGAGTGAAGTCGTGAATCCATACAGTCTCCTCTTCGCCAAGGGGAGAGACGGTATAAGGTACTTCACTTACCACTTTCAGGTCTAAATTTTCTAAAATGGGCAAGACATCTGAAAGAGGTAGGGGAGTAGAGCGATTATAAATTTTGAGTTTTAAAGCCGTGGAAGCTTTATTTGGAGCGCTGTAAATCCGCACGCGGAAAGGATCATTTTCATAAATCTCTTCGATTTCTATGAGATCTTCGAGGACGGTTGCGCCTTTTTGACGGTCCTGATAGCCTCTATCAAAGGCCTTGCGGTAGCGGCGATAGAGATAGGCACTTTGCACCTCATGGAAGCGCTCCATTAAAACAAATTTTAAATCATCTGTCCATGTTCGAGATTCTTCTACTAAGAGAGCTTCAATGCGCTCGACATCATAGTTGTCTTTTAAGCCTGTTGCTGAATGAACCGTGTAATGCACGCGCGCAAAAGCAAGCTCGCCATATTGCGCCTTATAGTTACCAATGGTCCCTTCAAATTCCGAGCTTAGAATTGTCGCAATACGGTCGCAGAGATCCGAATCAAAACGATCCCGTGGAATATAAACAAGACAGGACAAAAAGCGGTTGAATTGGTCTCGGCGCATGAAAAAAGCAAGGCGTCGACGCTCTTGGAGGTGCAGGATTTCAAGTCCAATATCTGTTAATTCCTTAATGGACGCTTGAAAAAGCTCATCCCGTGGAAGAGAGTCGAGAATATGGATTAAGGCCTTACCATCATGCCAGTCATAAGTGAATCCAGCACGCCGGATGATTTTTGAAATTTTTGTTCGCAGTAAAGGAATATCACGAGCACTGCTATCATAAGCGACAGAAGTAAAAAGCCCGACAAACAAACGAATACCAACAACTTCCCCTTGGTCATTATAGCGCCTTATCCCAACACAGTCCATGCGCACATTACGGTGCACATGTGAGAGGCAGCTTGTTTTATTAATGATAATAGGAAAAGAGTCAAAAATGTATTTCTTTGTATCACTATTTAAGGCAATGCCACTGAAAAGCGTTTGAAGTCTAGAAATTTCTTCGTCTCTCAAAACACCTAAAGCTGATTCTGATTTAACACGATGGGCAATGTTATCGGGTTCATCATCAACAAGGTCATAGTTGCAATATCCTAAAAAGGTGTAATGGTCGTCTTCAATCCATTCAACAAACTTGATGACCTCTTCAAGAGAAGTGTTCAAGAAGCCTTTTTCTTCATACGCTTTAAGTTCTTGAACGGTTTCAAGAGCTTTTTCTCGCATGGGTTTCCAGTCTTCATTGGCCCACCTTACATCTCTTAACATATTAGGAAGAGAGGCATTTAGCTCTGCAATGAGCTCTGGAGAAACACGGTCAACAATTTCACAATGGATAATATATTCAAGGGACTGTTTTTTCCCAACTTCCGTTGGGCCCGAGATACTTTGTACCTCACCCTTTTTGTTGCGCTCTACGGCCAGAATAGGGTGAAAGGTGAGCCTTGCTTTTGTCCCTAAGTGTTGCAAAAGCCCATAAAGGGAATCAAGGGAAAAAGACATGTTGTCATTAACAATGTCGATGATAATGCGTTCTGCTAAGGCGTGGTTAACCTTAGGTTTCCAATGGTAAACACGGGTTTTGGGTTCGCCTGCTTTGCGTTCATAAAAGAAAGACCATAAATGCTCTAAACCATCAACGATGTCGCTTTGACTCATACGCGTTAAAGTTTCTTTTGCGGGGTTCGTATAAAAATGCTGGACAAAATCATAGGCTAAAGCGCCTTGATCCTTGGGAACAGCTTTTTTTAGAAGGGTCGAAAGGTCATCAATAAGTTTTTTTACAGATTTTTCCATGAAAGCATTTTCTTTATTTTTTTTGTTTATAATACATTTCTTTTTTCAAAACGTCGGTTTTGAAAATTAATAGGGTGTAGATAAGAGTGAGTCTTTCTTTCTATATCAAAATCCTATCATATTCATTTTTTTTTCAAAGCTAAATACTGAAAAGAAAGAAAGAGAAAACGTTAATTCTTTTTTTTCACAAAAGGCATAAAGGTATACTTTTCCCAGTATAAGAAATTATGGAGGGTAAAGTGTAAATAATTGGTAAAGAAAAATAAAATTTTAAGAAAATAATGTGTTGAATTAGAAGCGATAGAGAAATGGATGAGGCAGTTTTCTTAGAAATCAAGGTCGCGATAGTTTGATGACAGAATTATGCCGGCAACGATATCTGCTAAAAGAGGTTTGAAAGAGGGGCGCGATTTAAGGCGCACGTACCACTCTTTTACTTCTGGGTATTTTTCCCACGGGACATTGCCCATATAATCCAGGCAAGAGAGATGGGCTGCGAGGGTAAAATCTGCAAGAGTGAGGATATCACCAGCAAGCCAGTGCCTCTTTTCAAGGAGCCATGAAAAATAGTCAAGATAGGGGAGAAGGGCTTGAGTACCTTCTCGGAGATGTCGGGAATCGGGACCACCTTCTCCCATGAGGCGCTTGAGGGTTTTTTCATAAACGACTTTGTGGATCACGTCAGTATAAAACTTCCCATCAATATAATGACAAAGGCGGCGCATTTCGGCTCGGTCTTGAATAGATTCTGGCCTGAGGGAAGTTTCAGGGTAGGTCTCTTCAAGGTATTCTAAAATGGCTTGGCTTTCTGATAAGCAAAAATTTTGCCCATTTAGATTATCAATAAATACAGGGACCTGACCTGCTGGATTAAGTTCTAAAAATTCTTCCTGTTTTTTCCAAATAGGTTCATTTTGAAGGGTAAACTCGATTTTTTTCTCGCCAAGAACGAGGCGTACTTTTCTTGAAAAGGGGCAAAGGGGATAGTGAAACAAAGTTCTCATTAACTTTTTTCTTTCAAATGAAACAGAGACATCAAGGTGGTTGTCGTTCTTATTTTTTAATGTATCATCAAACGACCTTTAACAAAAGAAGAGTATCGCACGCGTGTTTTTATATCAAATTATCATCCTATCGATCATTCAAGGTTTAACAGAGTTTTTGCCTATTAGTTCTTCTGGGCATTTGATTTTAATGCCTCATTTTTTGGCGTGGAAAGATCAGGGGCATTTAATGGATGTGGCCGTACATGTGGGGACCTTGGGTTCCGTGCTTATTTATTTTTGGAAAGACGTTTTGTCCATGATTACTGGTTTTTTCCAATTATTGAGGGGAAAAGTGACCAAGGGCGGGCAGCTTTTTATCCTTTTATGCATTGGAACCGTGCCGGCTGTGATCTTTGGGCTGTTTCTTAAGCGCTATGGGGTAAGCCATTTGCGCTCCGTTGCGTTGATTGGGTGGACGATGACGGGTTATGCCATAGTCATGTATATTGCTGATCGCTTTTCTCCTGATGTAAAAAAAGGCGGAGATATAACAGGGCCAAAGGCTTTTTGGGTTGGTGTTGCGCAGGCTCTGGCGTTGATTCCGGGGACTAGCCGTTCGGGCGCGTGTATTACAATGATGCGCTTCTTTGGATTCGAGAGAGCCGAAGCTGCACGCTTTAGTTTTTTGCTGGCGATCCCTGCCATCACAGCAGCAGCAAGTCTTACAGCTTATGATGCTATTAAGGCTGGTGCTTTTTCCTCTGTTTATAAAGATGCGTCCATTGCAGCTCTTTTGGCCTTTGTGGCTGGCATTGTTGCTATTAACTTTATGCTTCGGTGGCTCCGTCAACGCGACCTTACGCCTTTTGTGGTTTATCGTTTAGGCCTTGGTGGGTTTCTGCTTTATTGGGCTTATTATCTTTAGAAACTTCTTGGAAAATAAACTTGGGCATGATTTTGGTTGTTTTTTCTTGCTGTTTGTGTGAAACTCGGTTAAACAATCTTAAGACATAGGCCTATTCATCTTGAAAGAGGGTAGGGTTTGTTTTTCTAATTTTATAAAAGGATTTTGAACCATGGCTGTTCCAAAGAAAAAAACATCCAAATCCAAGCGCAACATGCGCCGTTCACATCACGCTCTTTCAGTTGTGAAAAGTACTGAGTGTGGAAATTGTGGTACACGTAAGCTCGCCCATCACGTTTGTGAGGGTTGTGGTGAGTATAAAGGGCGTCAAGTTCTTGACGTTGCTGCTGCACAAGCTTAAAGCTTGTGACCTGTAAGACCGATCATTAGAAATCTAGCAGGATACTATTTTGGCTACACAGCAAACAACCACAGACCAGTTTGAAACGCATGTGACAACGCTGGCAATAGACGCAATGGGGGGAGATAAAGCCCCCTTTACTACTATTGAAGGGGTAGCGCTTGCCCACAAGAAACATCCTGATGTGCACTTTAAAGTTTTTGGCTTAGACTCTTCTGTTGTGCCAGAACTCAAGAAGCAAGGACTCTGGGGTCACAATAAAATTCAATTTGTTGCGTGCAGCGAAATTATTTCTGGCGCAACGGAACCTCGCCTAGCCATTCGCCAATTCAAAGATTCAAGCATGAGGCGCGCCATTCAAGCTGTTGCAGATGGTGAAGCTGATGCTGTTGTATCGGCCGGTAATACTGGCGCTTATATGGTTCTTTCAAAGTTACTTTTAAAAACAATTCCTGGTCTTCAACGTCCCGCAATCACAACGCTTCTTCCCACAAAAGACGGCAAGGGTATCGTGATGCTTGACCTTGGCGCAAATGTCCATGTGCCGGCTGATGTTCTCGTGCAGTTTTGCATTATGGGGCAAGCCTTTGCAAAGTGCGTGCAAGGTATAAGAAATCCCTCTGTTGCTCTTTTGAATATTGGATCTGAGGAACTTAAAGGCACCACGGTTCTAAAAGAGGCGCAAAGCATGATTCAAAAAGCTGGCGCTGTTGAGAATTATACGGGCTTTATTGAAGGCGATGATGTCTTTAATGGCAAAGTAGATGTTATCGTGACCGATGGATTTACAGGTAATGTTGCCTTGAAAACTATTGAAGGTACGGTCAAATTTGTTGCCGAAGCAATGCGTGAAGAGCTCAAGCGTACGTGGATTACAAGGCTTGGCGCTTTTATCTCTCTTTCAGGGTTCAAAGCTTTTAAAAAACGCCTTGATCCTCGTCGCTATAATGGTGCTCAGTTTTTGGGGCTTCGGGGAATTTCTGTTAAGAGCCACGGCGGGACCGATGCGTTTGGTTTTTCTTGTGCTATTTCTGTTGCATTTGACCTAGCTAAAAATAAGGTCAATGAAAGCCTTGAAAGTGAAATTGAAACCTTGCAAGAAAAACTTATTATTGCCGAAAGCGGTGCAGGTCTCGATTAATGCATCGTCGTTAAGGAGGCAAAGTGATCGAAGGCCCTTGCAGGGATTCTATGGTTTGTCTTTTTACTTTTTTCCGCCCTTTCAATAATTTTATTTTTTTGACAAAATTCAATATTAAACCTATATATATATTATAAAATATTTTTTTGGGATATGTAAAAATTGAATGGGTTCATGAGGTGTATTCAACTTTTATTGATCATCTTTTCTTTTTTTTCTTCGGTGGTTTGGGGAGGAGTACTATACGACAAGCATAGTCTCAAAAAGGCCGTTGAATTTGCTAAAACATTCACGGCCACGGGGCAGGTTCAAGTCATATCCCCTTCCAAAAATAGCGCTGGCACAGGAACACTCATTGTTGTAGACGGTCGCCCTGCTGTTTTGACGGCGGCCCATGTAATCGATGGAAAAGCTCATATTTCTATGGCCTTAGTAACTCCGACGGGGGAGTTAACTCTTCCCTTAAGTCAGCGCAACAAACATGTCTACCCTCTATATACTCAGTTAAAAGATAAATGTTTTGATATAGGGGTCATCTTTTTAGAGGAGGGAAAGTATACTTTTATTAATAATGAGCTTAAAATCCATAGGTTGTTTCAAGACTCTGTCTCTGTTGATTTTATGACGGTGCTTCCTTTAGAGTATGATAAGGCTGAGACGTGCCTTACAAGCTTTGCTGGTTATGGAGCGCTAGGGACATTTAATGATAGGGGACACGTCTTTTATGAAAAGGAGCGACCTCAAAAAATAGCTTCTCAAATGACGTTAATGCCCAAAAAGAATGTTCTTTATGAACATGGGTGTGGCTATGATGTAGACCTTGATATTTCATCGGACGAAATTAAAAAGATTTCTCAAACACATTTTTTTTGGGATCGAGTTCAAAAATTAAACAACCCTAAAACGTTTCCAGAAAATGTAAAGATTGTTGGAGCATTTTCTCATGGCGACAGTGGAGGTCCTGTTGTTTACGAGGGGCGCATTATTGGGGTCGTTTCGACAGCAGAGCTTCCCCTTATAAAGCAGCTAGCAAAACGGTTTTATCGATTCATTCCCAAAGAGTCTCGAGAAAAATGGATTGGATGGGATAACGGTTTTTTAGAAGAGTCTTTTGGTCAGAAAATGCTAAGACGCTTTGCCAAAAGTTATTACGATATTCCGGATAGTACCGTGAACCTCTTTCAAACGGCCACTGCCATTACCCCGACCATTTATAGGTGGATGCAAGAAAAGGCAGAGGCTCCTATAGCAGAAAGCTAAAAAAGCTTTTTATACTTTTGTAAACATGACGGTGCTGTTAATCAGGGTGAATCCAAATTTCTTGAGTTTTAAGAAATGCAACGCATGGGTTTCATCAATTTTGTACTGCCAGTGATCAACGGTTAGAGTCGAAAACCCTTTCTTTGATTTTTTGGAGGGGATTTTCAAGGTGTAGCAAAGTTGTGCCGCACAACCTCGGCTTTTCCCGATGATTTGGCCAAAAATATCAGCGCCTGTTCCTGAAAAATTATACTCGTCGGGATGGGCTGTTTTTTCTTCTTTGATATCCCACTGACGTTTGAAGGTTCGACCATCATCATAAGTGAAAAATTCATGTAAGGTTAAATTGCCATCCGTCGATGTTCCAGATATATCTGCCTGAAATTTTCGTATAACTTTTCCACGCCAATTTCGAGCAACACCATGGGCTTTAAGGGTGCCAGCATAAAACTCTTTAAGGTTTAAGAGAGGGGCTGTTTTTTTGTAATCATCGATTTTGGGGTGAAAGCACATGATAGGACCTATTTTTTTAAAAGTCTTGTTTCTCTTTTGTTATTGAGTAAGTTTACCTGTTTTTAAAAATGTAGTAAATATAAGAGTATGAGGTTTCTTAATATATCTTTATTTTTTTTGTTTATATTTTGCGTTTTTACTTTGAAAGCGTCTCACATAGACGAAAATTTTTGGCAGTTATCAGGGGCCTTTTTCCTTCAGAAAAAATGTTATATTTCTATCCGTGACACAAGAAAAGCGGGAAAAGTCTCAGTACATAATTCATCTATGATGCTTGTTAATTGTTCAAAATATATTTTAAGCGCTCATGCCTATAATCCGAGGGGGTCCTCTCGCCAGCTTCGTTCATTTGCTTGTCATCACTTTGCTTTCTGTAATCGATGGCATAATTATAGAAAATTATTTAAGGACGAAATGTATGAGGTAGATCTTTTAAATGACTCCTATCTTCGTTCTCTTGTCGTTTTGGTTTTACATGAACGTTTAAAGGAGCCTAGCAGTTTTATGACTGCTTTTTTGGCAGAAAAAATTTTAGATTTATTGAAAGAAAAAAATCCTTAAGACCTTGGCAAGATGCTTTAAGGTCGCTATCCTACGGCTATTAATAACGAGATAGATAAACAGGATAATGCGTCAAAAAATAAAAGTCTTCTTCGTTTCTCTGATGATCATAAGCTCTTTCTTTGGTATAGGTCCTCTTCAAGCTAGTGATGACTTCAGAGAAATACGCTTTGGGCTTCAAGCCCATGATTTAAATGGCAAGGGCACAAAGAGTCATGAGAATGGCATGACTTTTAATGGGGAGTATATTTTCGCCTCCCCTCAAAACGGTTTTTTCCAATTCTTTTTTGCACCTCATCCCCATGTGGGCCTTTCTTTAAACAGTGGTTCAGGCACAAGTATGGCTTATGCTGGTTTGACGTGGGTTGTGCCTTTTCAGGAGGTTTGGTTTGCAGAACTAAGATTTGGGGGGGCAATCCATAATGGAAAAGTTGGTAAAGAAACAAAAAAGAAAAAAGACTATGGGGCGCGTGTTCTTTTCCATACAGGTCTCTCCCTCGGTTATGTCTTATTTGAAAGACATACACTTTCTATTTTGGTTAACCATATATCTAACGGTGGATTTTCTAAACCCAATCCTGGCTTCACGGATCTAGGCCTTCGGTATGGCTATCGCTTTTAAGTCTAATGTTTATTCTCTAATTGTAACTGCTTGATAATGAAAAAATTTGGAATTTTTATATGAAAAATATCTTTATAACAATTGCTGTGAATTTAATTAGGGGCTGTGCCCTAGATAACGCATAAAAAGTGTTATCTAGGACACAGCCCCTATAATAAAATACTTCCCATCTCTTAGAGCAATAACATCTGTTTTTCTGAAATCAGGGAT
>DOCA01000058.1 GCA_003503995.1 Holosporales bacterium | reverse complement strand
CCGGCAGCAACAACATTTTTTGCAAGATAACGGGCTATATAAGCACCGGAGCGGTCCACTTTAGTGGGATCTTTTCCAGAAAAAGCCCCGCCTCCATGAGCCGCTGCAGAACCATAAGTATCCACAATAATTTTGCGACCTGTTAAACCACTATCCGCTACAGGACCACCAATAACAAAGCGTCCCGTTGGATTAACATAAAACTTGTCCTCGTCACACATCCAACCTTGGGGTAAAACACTCTCTACATAAGGACGCACAATATCACGTACATCTGCAGCACTAAGGCCTTCTTGATGTTGGGTTGAAAGCACAATGGCCTTAACGCCAACGGGTTTAAAATTTTCATACTGAAAGCTCAACTGCACTTTTGCATCGGGGCCCAGTTGCGGTAAAAATCCTTTTTTGCGGTCCATTGAAAGAGCTTCTAAGAT
Organism: Holosporales bacterium; assembly: GCA_003503995.1. GTDB lineage: Bacteria > Pseudomonadota > Alphaproteobacteria > Caedimonadales > UBA9215 > UBA9215. Next base: position 3,389 of record DOCA01000058.1, on the reverse strand, counting down.
GCGGTGAGAATAATGAAGTGGCGCAGGCATGAAAGAGTCTGTCTCGTTGGAGGCATAGCCTATCATCATTCCTTGGTCACCCGCACCAATGGCACCATCCTCCAAGTCTACACCCTGAGCAATATCAGCGGACTGTGCATGGAGATGATCTTCAAGAATGCAATCTCTCCAATGAAAACCCTTTTGCTCATAGCCAATGTCTTTAATGCATTGGCGAATAATCTCTTCGCGTTCTTCTTTTGAAACGGGTTCAGAACTGCCAACTTCGCCAACAATAATCACACGGTTTGTTGTCACAATGGTCTCAATAGCAAGCTTAGCATAAGGATCGCGCTCTAAATAAACATCCACTAAGGCATCAGAAATAATGTCACAGATCTTATCAGGATGACCTTCGGAAACGGATTCAGAAGTAAAAACATAAGTACCTTGCGTCATAAATAAACCTCATTGCGTCGTATTTTTAAAGTATATAAGCCTAATAGTATCATAAAAACGCTTAAAACTAAAAGAATAAGGGCATATATTTTCTGCCCATGAAGACTATAAAAGGTCTTCATTTTAAGGGGTTGGGGTAACTGAGTTACAAGACCTTGCGCTTGATCAAAAGGAATTTGCGCACTCAAGCGACCATTACCATCAAAAACAGCACTAACCCCTTTGTAAACCACACGCACCAAAGGTATTCCCTCTTCAATAGCTCGCATGCGGGTTAGTTGCAAATGTTGATAAATCCCAGCTGAATCAAGATACCAGCCATCATTGGTTAGATTAAGCATCCAACTGGGGCGTTTTTGGTTAGAAGTCACGTCACCCTCTTGAATCACCTCTTGTGTGAAAATTGCCTCATAACAAATAAGGGGACTAAAGCTTGGGAATCCTTTGATAGAAAGAGTTTTAAGCCCCTCACCCGCTGTATAGTCGTGCTCTCCAGGGGAAAGCTTCTCAAGGGATTCAGGGAGAAACTCACGATAAGGTACGTACTCACCGTAGGGCACCAAATGAGCTTTATCATAGATCCCAACCACCTCTCCTTGATGATTCAAAATGGAGAGACTATTATAGTGAGCTCCTTTCTCTTCATTACGTCTTGGGCCTCCTAGGATCAAATAATCACCTTCTTGAAGAATTTGAGAAACGTACTTGGCAAAGGGGCTTTTTGAGTCAACGAGATAAGGCACACTTGCTTCGGGCCAGATAAATAATTTTGGCTTATAAGTTGTGCCAACTTGAGGCAGTAAACGTCCTTGCTGAGAAAGACGAAGATGGGTCTCAATATTTGAGCGCAATCGATCATTATCCCATTTATGGATTTGCAAGATATTGGGTTGCACCAGCACAAGATCAAAATCTGTATAAAAACGTTGTGGCTCCTTTGAAAGATGAACACTTCCATTAATGAGCAACGACGCACTTAACAGAAAAAAACAACCAAGGTAAGAAGGTCTCGAGGCTTTACCAAAAAAGATCACACCATAAAGCAAAACAAACAAAACAAGGGTTAGCAAACCCAAACCATAAGGCCCCACAAAAGCAAGGTTTTGAATGACCGTCTGACCACCCAGCCAAATCTCGGCTAAATTCAGCCATGGAAAACCTGAAAGCATATGTCCCTTCACCCATTCAAACAGGCTCCATGAGACGATAAAGGCCAACAAAGGAAGCAAGCGCCCAAGAGAACGCAACCGTGACGCAATAAAAGTAGCCGTCCCCAGACCAAGGGCAAGAGCTGCTGGAATGCCAAGAGCTGCCAGCGGGATCAAAACACCATATTTCACCCAATCGATGTGCAGCGCATAAGCAATCCAATAAAGCCCCCCTGCAAAATAACCAAAGCCATACCAATATCCCACAGAAAAAAAGCCTTTGGAGGCACACTCCAAAGTTTTTTCAAAATGACGGTAGAATAAAAGTAGGCTGATAAATCCAAGGATTATATAGCTTCTCGGCGGAAAGGCCGTTGATAGCAACAGCCCCAGCAAAAAAGGCGTTAAAGCACGCCTTAAAGAGGACTTGGGATAATCCATTAGCAGGTAAGATAAAAACTTTGAGCGAATACGTAACATCTGAGTCATAAAAATCTAGTTTAGTGTTCAGAAAGCTTCTTCAGAAGCTGAATCTTAGTCATCATTATTTCACGACTACGGCTCAGCTCTTCTTTTTCACTTTCATCACGGGCAATATCAATTTCTTCTTGAAGATGTTTATAAAGGGTTTCCATTTCCTCAAGATTCAGTTCGTCCACAAATTCTGTGGTTTCTGCTAAAATCGTACAAGAGGCTTCATTCACATTGGCAAAACCTTCTGTGATAAAAATATGCTGTTTTTCTTTGTCTTTATAAACAGTCACAAGACCAGGGCGCAGATTAGAAATCATAGCAGCATGGTCAGGCAAAACACCAAAGTCACCCGCTTCTCCGGGCACAACAACCATGTCCACAAAATCACTCATGACATGTTTTTCGGGAGAGACAAGGATAAATTCAACCTTTTCGTGAGACATGTGTTTTCCTCTTTTGCTTACTTGCAATTAATATAGCATGATTGTGAAATATAATAACATGATTACAGGACATGCCAATTGCTTTTTAGAAAACTCTTGACTTCCACAGGGACAATGGCCTACCAACTACTTTATAGAAAATAAAAGGGATTATAATGAACATGACAAAAAAACTCATTTTTTTAACAATACTCCTCCTCACCTTTAATGCGCTAGCCTCAAGCGGCACAGAAAAACCTTCAGTAGAAGGTGAGCAAATCCCGCGCTGGTCCAGAACTTTTAATATCATACATTACACCCCTATCCACCAAGGAAGCGGAAGAACAACAACGTCTTTTAGCAGTATATCTCGAAACGAGGGGTTTATTATGGTTCTAAATGGGGAGATTCATGCAGCCCTTAGAAAAAAAGATGGACCCCTTATTTTTAAAAAGGGTACTGAAAAATTTGGCCTCATCCCTCTCGAAGACTGCGAACTTTCTGTTGAAATGACCTTAGAAGAATTTCATTCCGCCTTATGTGCTTCTTTTAATGTAGCTGAATTCTAAAGAACGCCTTTAATTAACCCTATCCATTCTTGCTCTCCAAGGACTTTGACTCCAAGTTCTTGGGCCTTTTTGGCCTTACTACCTGCATCAGCGCCCACAACAACATAATCAGTTTTTTTAGAAACTGAGCCTGACACCTTAGCTCCAAGAGCCTCCGCCTGTGATTTTGCCTCAGCACGACTTAAAGTCTCAAGAGTACCTGTAAACACAACGATTTTTCCAGCAACAGGAGAACCAGATATGTCTTTAACGACTACATCTTGAACTTGAATTTGAGGACCAACCAATGCTTGCAAGAACTCAATATTATGCTCTTCACTAAAGAAATACATCAAATC